>JAGLTR010000042.1 GCA_023135155.1 Gammaproteobacteria bacterium | reverse complement strand
ATCTACCGACTGATTACATGGCTGCCACCGGCCTCACCCAATTCCCTGCGGAAAAAATCGTTAAGCTAATTGAACAACTACATAACGCCGGTATAAAAATAAATATCATGGCACATAGTTTGGGTAATGATATTTTAATGCATGTCTTAAATATGTGCGGTAACAAAGGCATCGAACTTGAACACGCTTTTCTTTGGGAACCGGCTATTCCAGATGATAGCTTTGAGACTAACGAGAAAAAATATTTCGCCATGGATATTAATAAACAAAATATTCCATATGAATATAATTATCCAAAAGCACAACAAGGCACGAAAGCTGCAACAGTTTTATATAGTGATCACGACAGTATTCTAGGCGCCCTACCGCCGAACACTAAACCAAAAGTTCCAACCTCTTGGAGCACCCAAGCAGTACACGATTTTTATTTCGGTCTATTAAGCCCATCGCAGAAACTGCTCGCTAATTTCGCGATCGGCACATATGTCATGATTAGCACTAACATTTTCGTAAAAATAATCGAAGAGTTCACCGATTTACCTAATGCCGACAAACTTAACTATTACTGGATCAAGGGTCTAATCGGCACCTCAGACCCTGAACATATCGCAGCGCTCCAAAACAAGGTCAACGACCCAGCCGCCGGTATAGCGTTCGCAGCAATTGCCGAAACCATCTTCATGCTAGACGCCTACGCCATGGGCGCCGCCGGCATCCACCGAGAACTATTTAGCATCTACCACGTCGCCAACCTATTCGTCTATCCATTGAGTTATTTCCTAAACGACGATGCAGAAGGCAGCAACTGCAACAACTACTACCAACAATGGTGCACCCACTATCAAAACAGCCAACAGTTCCCACAAACCCTAACAGAACAGAAATCATACCTTCAAAAACACTACCCAGCCGCCTATAATCTCCTAAGCGTCGGCATATACATAGCGAAACACTTCATGCAAAACCAACCAACAGGAATTAAAGCAGCCCTAGACTGGTACAAAAGCCCAAACAACGCAGCTTATGCTTGGTTTAATTCTGACAAAAAAGAAGCTTTTAATAATGATACTGCTAATAACGTTGCAGCGGTTATATTGACTGGGTTGTTGACTGAGAGGGCTGATCCCAAGAAAGCCATGGGATACAACGGGGTTCACAAAAGCACAGCGTTTTATAGTTCCGACGAACACTACCCAGTGCCACAAGTAGCGATTCTTGCTGACCACTCGGCAATGAAAATTCCCAATAAAGAAATGCGCGAAAAAATCTATAGAGGACAATTAATGCAGAAAACAGGAACATCGTTCGAATATTTTGGAAAATACAAATAATACATAGAGAATAATAATGAAATCATTCATAAGAATCGTCACAGTGCTTTGCTTAAACATATTAATTGTTTCATGCTCAAAATATATCCCGCAAAATGATAAAGGACGCATTATGGTCTTAAGCTTATCATCGAGCGGGAATTATGCAATTAGCACCGATATGAGTCGACATGCGGTACTTTGGAATATCAAAGATAAAACGTACAAAATATTAGATTCAAAAGTAAATGTATATAGCGCATACTTTATAAAAAATAGCAATAACCTTATGTATCAAGATGACACCAACAATAAAGTCATGGTTATGAATATTCGAGGGGAAATAATAACAAAACTTAACCCGGGATTTCCAACCTATAACCAAGCCATAACATCTAACTTAAAAACATACATAGGGGTGGACGACAATGACCAGATCTTTTTGATACAGAACGGCAAAAAAAGGCATATCTTTTATTATTATTGCGGCCCCGATTACCACAAACCTGCACCACCGAAAGGAATGCCTTACGACTGCGGCAGCTTTATCGGAGATATGAAACTTTTTAACATCGCTCTTTCCCCAAACGAAAAGTTCTTTTCTACATCTGGATTCACTGATCTTTTCCTGTGGGATACGAAAGCAGGAAAATTACTTAGACATTCACAAAAGAATAACGCCCAAACATTTGCAACAATTTCACCAGATAATAAATATATTATTAGTGGCGATGTTGCTAATCGAGGGTTGCGTATACCGCTAAGTGGAAAAACCTACAAAAAATTCTTTTATCAAACCCCAACTCATTCAAACATAAAAGAATATTTGTCCGATGGTTGGCGCAATAGTATCAATAACTTAGTAACAATAAAATTTATCACGAAAGATAAAATATTAGCTATCTACAAAGGCATTCCCAAAAGCTTTAATTACGCCACTTTGTACTCACCAAAAGATTTGACGCCATTCCCAAGCAAAGACCCGCATGTTTGGGCAAAGCGCCAATTACTCCCAATAAAATATTTACCCCTACTGACTCTAAATAACCCTGACCAACCTCACCCAGCAACACAATCCTTCGTGCGCGATCAAGCAATAGACACCTCCCCAAGCGCTCATATCCTGGTTATGGCCCAAGCTCACAACAACGGCATCCTAGTCTACAAATACAATCCAAAAACTCAAACCCTAAAACAAATTTGGGCACCAGTAATTAAAACGCCTTGGTGGCACATTTGGTAATATCTGTACCGCGCAACAATAACGACCCCGCGGCTCCGTATACAGTTTTTCAGGTCATCTCTTGACAAATACAGTTCATATGCTAAGCTTACAATCAAGGATAAGATAACAATATTTTCGCACACCCAAAAACACAGCAAAGAGACAGTTATGACAATGAACACCCAAACACTCCTAACCCCCACAGAAGTTGCTAGCCTACTAGGCATCAAAGCAGAGACACTACAAATTTGGCGGTGCACACACCGATACAACTTTCCATACGTCAAAATCGGCGGCCTTGTTCGATATAAGTTAAGCGATGTAGAAAATTTTATTCAGGATAGAACGGTACAACTACAAGCTTAAGCAAGCCTACCTATAAACGCAAAATCATTCACAACCAACATGTCATGCCAGAGAGAACCTCTTCTTTTACCAACAAGGCACGCTTTTGTCACCACTTTTGATATGCGGCGTGCTTATCGCTAATTTAGCATCCCGAATGATGCGCGATGCTTCTCCTGGATTCAGGACATACTTTTTCGATAGGCTAAAACTCTTACCATAGCATAACAAAAAAGCCAGAAAAGTATCGCTGGTCAAGCTATAAGGCCTATCTAAAGCCAGATTTAAAACCTAATCTTATTAATCGAAACATCGGCAAACAACATCGTTTCGCATATTATACTTCATTAACATTCAAACACTGTACTCCAGATAATTCAGCATCTCTAAAAATCGCGTTTTTCACCACTGCATTTGTGAAATTTGCTCCTTTAAGATCCGCGCCTGTAAAATCCACACCAGAAAGATCACAATTAGAAAAATCAACTAGAAAACAATTTGCATTAATCAACTTTGCGTTAGAAAAATTACAGCCGATAAAACTAGCTTCACGCATATAAGCAAAATGTAAATCAGCATAACTAAAATTACAATCGTGGAATCTTGCTAACCAAAAATACGGCTCTTGTATATACAAGGTCTTAAATTTCTTTCCATGATACAGCTTATCATAAGCCTCCTTTCCTCCAAATCTAGCTTGATTAAAGTTCACATTGCTGCAAATAGCTCTTTCAAAGCTAACATTAAGCATAACACATTTACTAAAGTTACAACCTTCTAAATTCAGCCACGAAAATCCACCGCACAAAGGAGAACAAATTTCATCATTAGTTTTATGACTAAGATTCAACATTGGTAAATATAAATTTTTAATCTTTTTTCTTTCAGGCCCAGTTCGCTCATAAACTTCAAACATATTACGCAAAAAGAACTCAGAATCTTTTTTTGCTAGTTTTTGCTGCCGTTTTTTCTTTTCATCTGCACTCAATTTTTCAAAATCATCCGCCCAAATCCAAAACTCATGCTCCAATAAAATAATCTGTTCAATAAAAGACTTTTTTGCATTTTCCCATTGAACATAACCATGCTCTAATGCCAAACAATCATAAATAGAAGTAAGCTTTATTTCTTGCTTAGCGTGTTTCAGTACCTTTTGATATTTTTTGTAGAAGCCAACCCTCTCTTCTGCAGTAAATTTTACAACTTTTTGCAACACTTTCTTTGCCGTTCTTTTATATTCACTAAAAATTACTTCGTCAGGAAATAGCCCCTTATCTTCATCAGTTTTCCCAGCAAAATCCTTTAATATTTTTATAATGCTAATACTCATCTCTCAATTCTCTAGTGATCCTACTAACTAAAGCAGTAAGCGATCCATATAATTTCAATACCCCTACATCACCACTCAAAAAACTTCTCTGCTGCAACCACAACTCTATTACAAAATCTAAAATGGATTTTATAATTCCTTCTGACAGACATTCCGAGCCTACCACCACCTTTTGCAGCTTAACTATAACCAGATTAAAACCATCAAAGTTTACACCTCCTGACTTCATTAATAGCAATAATTGAGCCTGCAGTTCCGTTAATAGTTCACTTACCATTCTCAATTCATCATTTGAACTACTTATACTAAAAATAATCCGAACCAACTTAATGACAACCACATAAAAACGCTTCAAAATCCAGCACAATTCCCAATTATCAGCCATATTAGAATCTCCATATCGCCAACAATTAATACTCAGAGCCATCAGGCAATATAACACCAGATATTGACTTAGCTTGAGACAGTGCATGTAATGAGATATCTGCTCCCAATAGGTTTGCGCCAGTCAGATCTGCATTACGCAGGTTAATATCATATCCTTGCACCTTCTCTAATTGAGCATACCTCAAACTTGTATTGGCAAAATTTGCTCCACGCATATAAGATCCATTAAAAACCGCATTTGCGCAATTACAACCAATAAAATTAGCTCGCTCAAAATCTCCTCTTGAAAATCGTCCATCTCTCAACTTCCTAACAAACTCAGCATATGCAAAATTACAACTATTACATTCAGCATATGCAAAACTAATATAAAAAAACTTGGCTCGTTGAAACTTACATCGATTAAGTTCTGCCCAACATAAGTATGAGAAAAGGGGCTCATTGTCTCTATCATATATACTAAAATCTAGCCCACTAAAATTTAAATTATTACATTGACACCTGTTATTTTGAACCCAATCACTAAAAAATGGGAACGGCTTGATATTTTTAGGATCTATTTTTAGCTTATCATAGGATTCATATTTATATAATGTCGCATTACATATTTTGTCATACTCATCATAGTATTTTTTATAATGATAATAATTAGCATTAATTGTACGCATATTATCCTTAAGCAAACTTTTAAACACATCCCAAGAGCTATGATTTAATTCTTGGGATAACAAGTAAAAGCAATCTTTCAGACGAACACCATCTCTACTGATATTAACAGAATATAATCTCTGTAATTTGGCAAACCATTGCAACCCCTCTCTTGTCTCCAAACATATCGCACGAAACATGTTACGAGCTACTTTACGGCAACCATCGAGATATTGATCAAACTCTTTCGACATCAGAAAATCTCCACAATATAACAGACCCCCTGTCCACTAGAGTAATCTACCTATTATGGAAACACCAAATGATGAGGTAATCAGCAGGCCGAAGCTTCAGCAAGGTGGACCACCAAGGGCGCTGCTGACGCCCTTATATGAGCAATATATTACAAGCCCACGATTATTGTCAAGATCAATTCATAAAAACATACTTATCATATATGATTATGTTCTTAATTCGTGCCCCCTTATTTGGGAAAGACCCAAATGGGCTCACACTCCGAGCTCCACTAACCCAACCCAAACGTTGCACATGCGTTGCACATGCGTTGCACAGTGAAAAAATAAAGCATTGAAAATTCCCGAAATTCCCTGTAATATATTGATTCTACTGGTGCCGGCGAGAAGAATTGAACTTCCGACCTACTGATTACGAATCAGTTGCTCTACCGTCTGAGCTACGCCGGCTTGCATAGCGGTGCGTAAGTATAATGCCAAAACACGGTATTGCAAACATCCTGAAAGTCGCTTATAACTCCATTCAATATGAACCTGATTTGGAGCTCACTATGAAAAGCAGCGGCTTTACTCTTATCGAACTGTTGATTGCGATTGCTATCGTTGGCATTCTGGCCTCGATTGCTGTGCCTACTTACCAGAACTATACGCGCCGTGCGCGCTATACCGAGATCGTGAATGCTGCCGCTCCCTATAAACTGGGGGTTAGCGAATGCTTCCAGGTTGCTGGCGAGTTGAGCGAGTGCACCGCTGGTAAAAACGGTGTCCCGCGCAGTATCGCGAGTGGTAAAGGTATTGGTCTTGTCGATAGCATCACTGTTGCTAGTAATGGCAAGATAGTCATCACGCCTAAAGCGAAATTCGGCATTAAAACTCAAGACACTTATGAACTCATTCCTGCCGACACTAGTGGCCAGCTAACCTGGTCGACTGCTGGTGGTGGTGTCAAGGAGGGATATGCAAACTAGTAGTTTCGCGCAATTTCTCGTAACTAAGGGACTACTAACGAATACACAATTAACCGACGCGATCACCAAGGCAGATGCCGACAAGCGTTCGCTAATTAATTATTTTCAGCAAACCAACATCATTGATCAAACGCAACTAGCAGACAGCATTGCAGAATACTTCGCAATTAAGCGCATTAATTTAACTGAACTAAATCCAGATACATTGCCACTTGAGAGCATTAACAAACAATTAATCACCTCGCATAATATTTTACCTATAAATCAAAGCGATAATAATTTAGTAATTGCCATTAGCGATCCAACACAGACGCAAACTATCAATGAGATAAAGTTTCACTCTAATTGCAATATCACCCTCACCATAGCTGCACACGATAAACTACAGGAATTTATTACCAAAGCTCTACATAAGCAGCAATATAATGAACTTAACAGTGATGACAGTGAGATAATTAAACTAGTTGATCACATAATTAGTGACGCCATTAATAAGCAAGCTTCTGACATTCATTTTGAACCGTATGAACATTATTATCGCGTGCGTTTTCGCATTGATGGCATGCTGCATGAGATTATCAAGCCAGACAATAAGCTTGCCTCCAGAGTTAGTTCCCGTTTAAAAATTATTTCCAATCTTGATATCTCTGAGCGTCGCCTACCGCAAGATGGTCGCTTTAGTATTACCATAAACTCTCAAACGCGCGATTGTCGTATAAATACCTGCCCTACTCTTTTTGGCGAAAAGATTGTTATACGATTGTTGACACCAAACAATACCTCCCTAAAGCTAAATGAACTAGGTCTAAATGAGCAACAACTTGCAACGATAGAAAAAGCCATTGCTCAACCTCAAGGTATGCTTCTCGTAACTGGTCCTACTGGTAGCGGTAAAACTATTTCACTTTATGCTGCTTTAAATGCGCTTAACACTATCGACAAAAATATTTCGACCGCCGAAGATCCGATAGAGATAAATCTCGCTGGCATTAACCAAGTAGCCATTAATCAAAAAATAAACCTGACTTTTGCTACGACCCTACGCGCTTTTCTGCGCCAGGATCCAGATATAATTATGCTCGGCGAGATTCGCGATCAAGAGACTGCTGAGATTGCTATAAAAGCTGCACAAACTGGTCACTTGGTGCTCTCAACCCTCCACACCAACAGTTGTGCAGCGACAATTACGCGTCTGATGAACATGAATATCGCTAACTACAACATCACCAGCTCTCTATCGCTAATTATCGCGCAACGCCTTGCTAGAAAACTCTGCCCACATTGCCGTCAGATAGACGCAACTCATAATGAACCTGAGCTAACTGGCGCAACAATCTACCGCGCACATGGTTGTGAGCACTGCAATAAAGGCTATAAAGATCGCGTGGGAATATTTGAGGTAATGCCAGTAACATCGAATATTCAGGAATTAATTCTCAGCAACAAATCAATATTAGAGATAGAACAACAGGCAACAATAGACGGCATGATTACATTAAGGCAATCCGCTTTTAATTTAGTTCGACAAGGCATCACCTCTCTTGCGGAAATAAACAGAACCACAACCTAACATGAGCAAACATAATTATATCTGGCAAGGCATTGACCAAAATGGTAAGCGGACGCAAGGCTTATTAACTGCGAACAACAACAGCGACGTCATGCAGCAGCTGCTCAAGCAGTCAATAACCATAATAAAACTACGCAAACAAAAAAAGTTTTTCCACCCGAGAACTAAACGCTTGACCAGCAAAACGCTCACTGATTTTGTGCGTGAACTTGCAACCTTAATTAACTCCGGTATTCCTATATTAAAATGTTTCGACATCATCCACAAAACTAGCGAAAATCACTCCTTAAACAAACTGATTACGAACATAGAAAACGAGCTAAAAAACGGCAAGCAATTAAGTCAAGCCTTACAACAACATCCTCGTTACTTTGATAAACTATTTTGTAATCTTTTGCGCATCGGCGAACAATCTGGAACTCTCGACCAGATATTAATCACACTTGCTAACCAACGCGAACAAGCTGAAGATTTAAAACGTAAAATTAAAAAAGCCATGTTATATCCCATAACTATTCTAAGTATTGCAATAATAGTCACTGCGGTCTTACTGGTTTTCGTCGTCCCGCAGTTCGCAAAGATCTACGCCGGATTTGGCGCCGCCCTACCGCCATATACACAGTTCATAATTAATCTCGCTAATCTCACTCAAACTTACGGTTTGCAAACTTTAATTGCACTCACGACAATCGGGATAACCCTTAAGCTACTAAAACAAAAATACCAGGCACTTGCGATATTTTGGGACAACCTCATTTTGAAAATTCCCGTTATTGGCAAAATACTAACCAAGGCTATTCTCGCGCGCGTAACCTACTGCTTAGCAATCGCCTATCGCGCTGGTCTACCACTTGCCGCCAGCCTCAAACTCGTAGCCACAATTGCAAATAATCATATCTACGACAAAGCAATAAACCAGATCCACACTGATGTAACAGCGGGCATCGGCCTAACCCAAGCCCTAGAACAACAAGAGCTCTTTCCAAAGCGCGCCACTCAGATGATCAGTGTCGGCGAACAATCCGGCGAGCTAGATAGCATGCTTTCTAAAGTTGCTGAGTATTACACCAATGAGGTCAACAACGTCGTCGACAACTTACAAAACTTGTTAGAGCCAGCAATAATGGTTATTCTTGGTATCTTAATAGGAGGCTTAGTAACCGGCATGTACCTGCCGATTTTTAAGTTAGGAACAGTTATATAGAGAACCATACAGCGTCATTACCGCAAAAGCGGTAATCCAGTTTATTCGAATTAAATCGCACACTACGTGTGCTGCTGGATCCCGCATCAAGTGCGGGATGACATCTGTGAGTGCGGGATAACTTAGGCGCGCTCAGGATGACTTAGACGACAAATAAAAGGACCATTATGTATTACCTACAAACACATTTCACATATTTCTTAACTATCGTCGGCCTACTTGGCCTTGCAATCGGCAGCTTTCTAAACGTCGTAATCTATCGTCTACCGATAATGATGAAACGCGAATGGGAGGATGAGTGCGCTGAATATCTCGGCACTAAACCAAAGGAACGCACCAAATTTAATCTATCTACCCCAAACTCCCACTGTCCAAACTGCAAAAAACCAGTGCGCATCTGGCATAATATTCCGTTAATTAGCTATCTATTCTTATTAGGCAGATGCCCGCATTGCAAAAACCCTATTCCACTACGTTATCCTATAGTCGAATTTATTAGTGCTATTACCGCTGTGATTGTTGCTAACCATTTTGGCATTACCTCACAAACACTAGCCCTATTAGTTTTAACCTGGGCACTAATTGTTTTAAGCTTCATTGATTTCGAACACATGATTCTTCCTGATAATATAACCGTCTCGCTGCTCTGGCTTGGACTTATCGTAAACATCTTCGGTACCTTTACGACATTACAATCAGCCGTTATCGGCGCAATAACAGGCTATTTATTCCTATGGATAATTGCCTGGCTATTTCGCATGATTCGCGGCATTGAAGGCATGGGTTATGGGGATTTTAAATTACTAGCCGTTTTTGGTGCCTGGCTCGGCTGGCAAATGCTACCATTAGTTATTTGCGCTGCCTCTGTTATGGGGCTTATTGTTGGCATTATTTATCTTCTGGCCAAGAAAAACTCATTAAAAAAACCAATTCCATTTGGCCCATACATAGCCATTGCTGGCTGGATAGCCATGTTATGGGGACACACCATCTTTAACTGGTACTTAGCACTTACGGGGATTTAATCATGCTAAAAATAGGACTAACTGGCGGGATCGCTAGCGGCAAATCATTAGTAGCCGACTATTTTGCTAAACTTGGCATTAAAATAATCGATGCCGATGTGATTGCTCGTAAAATGGTAGCACCTGATACAGAGCTATTTACAAAAATAGTCGGACATTTTGGTGAAAAAATAATAGCAAAAAATGGTGAGTTAGATCGCACCCATATTCGCGAAATTATCTTTTTTAATACCAGCGCAAGAAAATGGTTAGAAGAACTTTTACATCCAGTTATATATAAGGCAATGCAACAAGAAGTAAAATCAGCCACCGCACCTTACTGTATTTTAGTGATTCCTCTATTACTAGAAACCGAACACGAACACTTAGTCGATCGCATTTTAATCGTCGACACACCAGAAGAGTCTCAAATAGAACGTTTAAAACAACGCGATCAAATTGATGATGAGCAGATCGCAAGAATCATGGCCGCACAAATTACACGCGCCATGAGACTAGAAAAAGCTAACGATATAATAATAAACGATCAAGCAACTACACACGTTGAAGAACAAGTAAAAAAACTCCACAAGAAATATCTCTGTATCAGTGAGCATGGTCGCGACAAATGCGACGCAACCATGCAATCATGAGAACTATTTACTTGCAAACTGATTAACAATATCTAGCTGCTGGGTGACTGGGTATCCAGATGAGGCTCCTAGCGCCCAAACAAAAGCTCCATAGCCATTAGCTTTTGCCCATGCAGTACGATCATTTAACTCAGCCAAACTTTCGAGATATTCCCCATTCGGATCCCATTGATTTTCTAAGTCCAAACCTAAACTAACTTTATTCTTTGCAACATACTGCGCATAATTATTAAGCGACAACTGATAGTTATAATTTTTTCCAGCGTCATAAGCCATATCATTTACGCCATCAATTAAACTCGAAATTTGTGTTAATACAGGTAACAACTCTCCAGCATGCGGTGAGCTAACATAACTACAACCTGCGCCACCTGTTGTCATACAACTTGCCGGATCAGCCGCTGTTGAGAAACCGGTCAGAATAATTAATTTATTCGGTAGTTCTTGGCGTAGAGCTTGAATTAGTACGATTACATTATTTGTCTGCTGAGCGGTTAAACGCTCACTACCCTCGACATCAAGATCAACACCGTCCAAGCTAACATTACCAATAATATGCGGAACATATTGCGCATCGAACTGATAAACTGGATAGTCATCATTAATTGTCGCCGCTATATTTTTTGCAATAACAGCTGCATTTGCAGTTGTTAAAGTTGTTGTCCACAAATCAGCGTAACTTGCTCCACCAAATGACAAAAGCATTTTTACTTGTGCATGCTTTAATTTAAATTGCGTCCAAGCATTATAAGCCGACTGTTTCCAGCCTCGGCCTGAACTCGAATCAAGTATGCCATCAGAACCAATTGGCATTAATGTCGTTGGGTCAATATTTGCAAAGGATAAATTCAAACGAGAAACCTTAGGCGACAGTTGTGACAAATCAATCTTAGGGCCATCCCAACTCGTCCAATAACTCGCAAAACTTGCATCATTAGTAGCAGCAGATACGCTGTTAACTAAACACAAACTGCTAAGCAGCACACATATAAACAAAGCTCTCAATCTCATAACCACCTCCAATCAAATAATGCGCACATCATAGCCAACTACAACATGATTGATACTGTCAATTATATCAGTTATGCCTCATTGACACTCACACTAACAGTGCTAAAATGTAATACCGTATTACATAATTACCAGAGATACTTATGTTAGCCAGCAGATTAACCAAAAAATACCAGACCACGATCCCTAAAGAGATCAGGACGCTGCTTAACTTACACGCCAATGATCAGGTGCGTTTTGAGATCGTTGACAACCAAGTCATCATCAGCAAAATCGAACCCTTTGACATGACTTTTCATAAAGCGCTTAACGGCACCCTCAGAGAATGGGATTCAAAAGAAGATGACAAGGCATATCGTGATTTATGATCCATATTCCATCGTTGTAGTCCCTTTTCCTTTTGCAGATAAAAAGGCTGCAAAAAAACGACCAGCGCTAGTGCTTTCAGAAAAAATATTCCAAACACACACTGGTCACACCACCATGTTAATGATTACTAGCGCCACACATAATCACTGGTATTCAGATATCGATATACAAGACTTAGAAACCGCTGGGCTCACATCTGCTTCTCTAATTCGACAAAAGATATTCACCATTGATCTTCGATTAGTAATAAAACAAATCGGCATACTTGCGCCTGCTGAACAAAAAAAACTACAACATGAAATTAGCAACAATATCGCGATCAGGAAAAACCACCATAAGTCGCAATACACGATACATCAACCGGATACCACATATAAAAAAGGCTCACAAAACAAGTAATCCCATCTCAAGCGCATGCGCCAATGACTGATGCTTATTTTTCAAACCAAACTGTTTGTTGATTTCCTGAAAATGATAATTAACCGTTCGCTCAGTAATATGCAGCGCTTTTGCAATCTGTTCAACTGAGTAGTTTTGCGCCAATAGTTCCAAGCATTGCTGTTGTCTCACACTTAACGCCGGGTTAGCCTCAACCGCACCGCTTTTTAATAACGACTTACGCACATAATGATAAAAACAGTAAGCGATCGCCATAAACTCATATTTATGCTGCTGCCAATTCTCCATAGAGCATTCACCCTGCATCTGCTCCACCATAAGGTTAGCAAAATCGCCATGCGGCCCATGCACAGGAATACACAACCCTTTATCAGCACCAAAATCTATAGAATCTAAACGCATCTGTCGTTCGCGTTTGCTCTGCGCATTTTTTAGTTGCTCTTTAACATCCCAAAATACCGGCAAAACCTCTTGATATACATCTCCCATAGTGGAATCAATTTCATCGTAATTCTCCGCCACAAAATGCTCATGCCAAGCACGGAAATTATCAGTCGCATAATCATATTTCAGTTTCTGGCGCGATTTAGGATGATAAGCATAATAAGTAAACGAAAAGGTTGTAATCGTAAAATCTGCTAAACGTGTCCGCAGAATAGAACCAAGCTCTTCGATACGCTTAGCTATTTTTAATTGTCGCTCAAATTCAGACTGCAGCATTTGGTCACCAACATATAAACCACATAGAACAATATAAGCAGATTAACAGCAAAAATCCAAACAAAAAACCCACCATAACCAAGATACTGTTGTAACCAACCACTAAAAGCTCCGAAGACCATAAACCCTAAAGCCATCAGTGCTGAACAAACTGCAAAAAATGTGGTCTTATAAGTCTCGCTATTTGCATAACGTAATAAACAAGCCATATAAACACTAGTAACCATCCCAAATGCAAATTGCATCACAACAACTACCCCAACAATATAAAACAGTGAGAGATGAAAATAACTCAACAAAATAAAACCGCTATCTGCTATTAACATCAAAGCTGTCATAGGTATTAAACAGCATCGCACAGTGAAGCGCGCAATAATAACACCTGCTAAAACTGCGCCAATAACAATAGCCCCCACACCTAAACCGCCATAAATCAACCCAACCTGTGCAGTGCTTAATGCTAAACCACCTGTTACATGTTTACTTAACATAAAGAGTGGCACAATACGCATTAACTGTGCCTGCGTCGCATTATAGATTAACAGGAAAATCACAAAGGCCATCATGCCAGAGCTATGCAAAAAACCGCCCAAAACAGCGCGATAAGTAGCAATAATCTCACGCCCCCAACCATGCCTAACCTTCAAATACTGCTCTTTAGATGGCAGCTTAAGCTGGTGCCACAACGCTAAACTCAATA
Source organism: Gammaproteobacteria bacterium (assembly GCA_023135155.1). Lineage (GTDB taxonomy): Bacteria > Pseudomonadota > Gammaproteobacteria > UBA9339 > UBA9339 > JAGLTR01. Next base: position 3,912 of record JAGLTR010000042.1, on the reverse strand, counting down.
ATATAACTACAACAAAAAGATACGTTATCTGCCAAGAAACAGTAAGGCGATGTGAATGAGTCAAATACCCAACCAAAACAACTAAACAACCCTCACAACATAAACGCGCTACTTGGTAAAAAACATTACGAATCCCCACAAAGAAACTTTGCTCATATGCCGATAGGTGCAACAGATAAAATCCATCACTTGCAATATCATAGGTCGCGCCCGCAAAAGCAATCAGAAAAAACAAAACTAATGAAGTAGAAAAATAATGCGCACTGTGCAAACTCACAACAACACAAAAAACCAAAACACTCAACAGCACCTGCATCACTAACAACCAACAACGCTTATTAGCAACCACTTCTAAAATGGGTGACCACAAAGGTTTCAAAACCCAAGGCAAGAAAAACAGACTAACAAAAAAGGTAATACGACTATTACTAACTCCAAAGTTCTTATACATAATTGTCGCTAAAGACATAATTACAAAAAACGGCACCCCTTGCCCAAAATACAAGCTTGGCACCCACAACCACTTACTATTCTTTACCATATTATTATTCGATAACATTAAAAATATCAGCCATTCTACCGTACAAAACTTAAAGTAATATTAAGAACACCTCTCGAAATCGTCATACCGTGGCTTAACCACGGTATGACTGGTCCAGAAAAATGAATTTCTAGAGACACCTTTAATGGCTCACAAAAAACGCGCCTTCCTAACGCAAAACTCGAAACAAATTACGATACTTATTACGCGCACTCCAGACAAACCAACCATCAGCTTTAGCATCTCTTACTGCACGTAACTGCGCGCGAATATACTGCTGCTTCTGATAGGCAGACATTGCCATGCGATAATTAGAGGCCTCGATAAACGGATAAACTTTAAATGGCGGCTTACCATTAAATTGCGCCTTTAGCGCCTGCAAAGATTTATATACTGTATTGTAAGGCTGTCTCGAGTACCGATGAAACGGCTCATAATGTGATGGATAAACCATCGGACACATTGCATCTACACTTTGTGCGAATAATTTTAAGTTATGCCCAATATGACGCGAATGACCATGCGCTGCGACTCCAAAAACATCAATCTGCAATGGAATAGCTAGCGGCTGTAACCTCGCCTTAAACCACTTAATAACACGCAAAATATCGCGGGCATTTTGCGAAGATCCCGGCATAGAGGCTCGATAACGAATGTAATCTAGCTGGATCTCCTGTGCACCCAAGCTAACTGCCTTCTCAACTAAACGATACTTTTTCCGCCAATAGTTTTTCGATCTAACTTGCGCACGCGTACCTCCACGCGGGAAAACCACAATACGCGCCACATAGCGAATCCCGCTAGCGTGCAATAATTTGATATTATGACGATAGCGTTTAGAAGAATAACCAAAATCGATTACGAAAGTATTGATGCCTACAGCTTTCGCACGACGAATCAACGACCGCAAAACCCTAACATTCTGAAGGCTAGACTGCGTAACATAGATACCCCGTACTCGTAGACGCGCCAAGAGTGACTGGGACCATATTGAAAACATAATAATAAACAGACAACAAACACATTTACGTATCATCGAAATTCCTTTTTATATCATAATCTTACGTGCTACAATTGATCGCAACTACAGCAAACTAATTTATCATGTTATTATACCCACTATGCACTCGCAAGCGATCATATACGAACAACCTCTAAACGAACATATTCGCGTCTGTTTGCGCCTGGAACATCTGTTTTCCAAAATAGAGTTTCATCTGCAAGAAGAATCAGTTTGGAATATTCGCCAAGCCATTTCCACGCTTCTTGATATCCTAGATGTTGCCGATCGCCCCGACATAAAAAGCAAGCTCGTGAATATAATTCGCCAACATGAATCAACACTAACGCAACTTGAACGCTTACCAAACGTTGACCGACCTAAATTACGCAACATTCTCGATCAACTGGAAGATGCCAGACATAATCTGCATGAAACGCAAGGCAAAATCGGTCAAGGATTACGTGAAAATGAATTTCTCGCAACTATACGCCAACGCATGAATGTTCCAGGTGGCACAAGTAATTTCGCAATTCCTGCATACCATCTCTGGCTTGAGCAATCACACGATAAATTAACAATTAGCATAAAAGAGTGGCTATCCACTTTTGACAAACTAAAACATATAATAACCCTTATCTTGAAACTCACGCGTGAAAGCTCAAACCCTGCGACTAAAATGGCATATCACGGTTTCTATCAAGAAGCTCTGCCCCCAGATGCACAATACCAATTAATTCGGGTAGCCATACCCATGATTCACAACCACTACCCAGAAATCAGTGTCGGCCGTCACCGCCTTTCGATTCATTTCTACACACTAAATGTCAGCGACCGCCCGATACAAACAAATAACGACCTTGAATTCGAACTTACCTACTGTAAAGCGTAACGGCAAAAATCATTCCGCATAAACAAAAGTCATTCCGCGGAATGACAGCGTTATTGATTAGATGACGGTATTATTAATGCGATGGTGGCGTTTTCAGTGAAACAGCCCTGTCCAATAACTCCCTGAAATTGACAATTTTTCAATCCATGCTAATGTCCTGATAATTAGTGAACATCAAAAAGGAACCATCATGCAAAACCAAACCTTCCCTATAGCCGATCTTGTCGCTGGCAAAGTTAGCGCCAACGCAAATATCACTACACGCGGTTGGGTACGCACGCGTCGTGACTCCAAAGCTGGTTTCTCATTTATTGTCCTCTATGATGGTTCTGGCTTCCAAACCATTCAAATTGTCGCCCCCAAAGAACTCGACAACTACGAAAATGAGATTTTACATTTAACAGCTGGCTGCTCAATCATCGTCCATGGCGAGTTAGTCGCCTCACCCGGGAAAGGCCAAAGCTATGAGATCCAAGCGAAGAACATTGAAGTTGTTGGCATGGTTGATGATCCAGACACCTACCCTATCTCACCCAAACATCACTCCTTAGAATATCTACGCGAACATGCGCATTTACGTCCGCGTACTAATGTAATCGGCGCCGTAACCCGCGTACAAAATTGTGTCGCGCAAGCAATCCATCGCTTCTTTAATGAAAACAGTTTCTACTGGATTCACACACCAATAATTACCACTAATGATTGCGAAGGTGCTGGCGAACTATTTCGCGTCACCACTTTAGATTTGGCTAAACCACCAAAAAACGATAAAGGCGAAATTAATTACGAAGAAGACTTTTTCGGTAAAGAGACTTTCCTAACGGTATCGGGTCAATTAAACGTCGAAAGCTATTGCGAAGCTTTATCAAAAGTTTATACCTTCGGCCCAACATTTCGCGCCGAAAACTCTAACACCACACGTCACTTAGCAGAGTTCTGGATGGTCGAACCAGAAATTGCTTTTGCTGATTTAAATGATGTCTGCATTTTAGCAGAAGATATGCTGAAATATGTCTGTAAAGCTGTATTAGAGGAACGCCATGACGATATGGATTTCTTTATGCAACGTATTGACAAAGAGTGCATCACCCGCCTAGAAAACATTATCGAAAATGATTTCGCTACAATTGAATATACCGATGCAATCACACAATTACAAAAAGCCAATAAGAAGTTCGAATTCCCTGTCGAATGGGGACACGATCTACAATCCGAACATGAACGTTATTTAACTGAAGAGCTAATAAAGAAACCGGTAATTGTCGTAAATTATCCTAAAGATATAAAAGGTTTCTACATGCATCAAAATGACGACGGTAAAACTGTTGCCGCAATGGATGTTTTAGCTCCAGGAATTGGCGAAATAATCGGCGGTAGCCAACGCGAAGAACGTTTTGATGTCTTAGAAAGACGTATGGACGAAATGCAAATGAACAAAGAACTATACCAATGGTATCTAGACCTACGTCGCTACGGTAC
>JAGLTR010000041.1 GCA_023135155.1 Gammaproteobacteria bacterium | reverse complement strand
TCAAGTCCCATCGCCAGCTCCAGTTTTTTCAAGAGGTTACATTATTTCTCAATTTTCCTGAAATTTCCGTTGTGGGGAAATTGTGGGGGTTTTGATTAATGCATTATCTTAAGATAACTAGGGCGGGATTTCTCGAGTTTACTTTGCAAACCTTATTTGCCGCTGCAATTAAATTATTAATTTCAGCAGCAGAGTAATGAGTTGTAATTCGACCAGACCTATGACCAAGCAAATCTTGCCTATCTTCAAAACTTACTCCGGCTGCACGTAATCGTCTGCCGAAAGTATGTTTTAAATCGTGTACTCTAACTTGCTGTAGTTTGAGACGCTTCCTTGTTTGTTGCCATGCAGAATTGTTTATGTTTTTAACAGGATTTCCAAGATAGGTAAAAACATATTCTGGATGTATTCCCCTGCATTCATTAACAACAGCTTTGGCCGCGTCATTCAAAACAACGAGTCGATCGTCACGATTCTTAACCTGTTTGCCTGGAATAATAAAAACAGTACAACCTTGAATATTTGTTGCAGTTTCCCACTTCCATTTTAAGTTACAAACCTCAGCTTCACGACAGCCAGTATTAACTGCAAATAAAGCCATGTGCCGAAGATGAATAGGCAGAGCACTAAATAATAGCTCTTGCTCTTTCCAACTCAATGGATATGGTTTGCGTTTATCATTTTCAGACAACAGAACAATTTTTGGTGCCGTATCCAACCAAGTCAAGCCATGCTCATCAAGCCAAATACCAGCAGCAAGATTTAGAATGCGACGTGTTACTTGTAAACCGTAATTAATAGTCCGATTCTTAACACTTTCTTGTTGCCTGGCTTGAATAAATGATTGCAAGCTTCCCATGTGGACAGCTTTAAGCGGCAAGTTACCGATATAGGGTTCAACCATTTTTATCGCATTGGCATAATCTCTTATGCTAGCTTTGTGTTGATTTTCGCGCAAGAATTTAGCAGCAGCCTCCTGAAAACTACGTTCGGGGCGGATGCCGTAAATAGACGCATTAACAATATCGTTAGCTCGTTTCGCTAGAAAGCGTTCAGCGTCTACCGATTCAGTAGCACCAGATGCGTAGCCATAATGTTGAAGATAATATTTAGTGAGTCAAACAGAGTTGTCTAACAAAAACTCTTTATGTTGGATGTCGTCAGTTGAATTGCCATATTTAGCATCCAACAGTTTTTTTATAGCTATCACATCAGGGGTGACTTGTTTTATGACTAGCTTCCACGTTTGTGCAATTGCCCCAAAGGTTGTGATAAATTTCATATTCTTTTGTGAGCGTAGGTTATGCAAGAGTGTATCAATCGGTATTTTAGTATCGCTTTCTAATTCTTCTCGGTTCATTATTACTTTTTGAAAAGCTATTTGATCTTGGATGTTTGTAACAGCTCGTTCACGTGTGCGATAATTTACAACCTCATTGAGAATGATTAATAATATCTGCCAATCTAAGTAACCCTCATTTTTTAATTCATTTAAAAAGGCTTTGAACGTTGTGTCTTTTATAGCTATTTTTAAAGTTAATCTAATAGGCCTGATAGCCTTCGTATAGCGATTTTTAAGGAATTTCTTTGCAAGAGACGTTGAGTACCCATAACCATGCCGGTCATTCCACCTAAGCGAAACTACTTCTATTGATTGAAATTCTAAGCCGCTATTAAGGGGTTCATAATTTGATGCATTGATCTCTTCAGCTTGTTCTCTTGGGATTATAATGCTTTGATAACATTCAAGGTGAGGCATGCCATTAAATACCTTGTTTAACAAGCCATTTTTTATTTTTTTTGCAAGAAGCGTGTTGCACCTATCATCTGGCAACATTGAACATTTGCACAATATATGTAAGGCCAATGCAACCACTTCACTTTCCCTTTCTGTGGCGGTTTTATCTGGGTGCGATATATGTTCCATGTGGGTTTTTGGTAATGTTACCCTAAGGCTTGTTGCGAAATTGTCCGGTTTATCTTCGATGTTAATTTTATTACTGTCATTAAGATCAAAATCAATGTCTACAATAGTTGGCAGTAAACACAGGTCTATATTGGCAATATCAGCCAATATGATTTGAATAATAGCAGCAAGATATTCGGCGAGAACGCATCTATCGTAAGTATTTTGAAAATGGATGCGCCATTTAATCCCCAAGGAATTCCAAGTTATTTTTCTAGTTTTGCCTAATTCACAAAATGGTCTAGCGGAAAGGTCGTTTTGCATCATTCTCCATATGGTTTCTTTTGTTTCTGTTCGCCACCATATGTTTTCATCTTCTTTGGCTAGCTGATTAATGCCTTCTCGTAATTCGCTATCTATTGGCCAATTCGAATATTGTTTTTCAATTTGTTTAGCGATCTCAGGAAAAAAGCGTTCTGAAAGCGTTTTTATTTTTACGAAATATGATAAAGCCACTCCCAAATCTTCATGTTTGGAGGGGTCTAGCGGATTTTCTGCATAATTATTATGCGCTATCAAAGCTAATTGAGCGCTTTGCATGAAGTAAAGCCATTCGCCACCTTCAAAAAAACATTCAGAAAGAAGAAATAAAGCCATAGACAGGATATCTTTTATCTGGTTATTGTTGCTGTCGAAAGCTATTTGTGCTGTAGACGCTGCATAGTACTTCGCCGCAGGGATAAGTTTTAATTTTCTATAACAGTCCGCTATCGTTAGCATGGCAAGCAATGATCCGCATAAAGTCTCAGATGTGAACCAATTGACCTTGCTTTCCTGTAGCTCCCTAATTGCTTGAAGATAATTCTCTGCCTCATAATAAGTCATTGCTCTGTCTCGGCAGTTCTCGGCAACTGCTTTCATGCTCGATCGCTTGCCAAGCAACTCGTCGACTCTTTTCGTTAATTTGATAAACGCCTCAGATCTTCCTAGCAAGGGAATAAATAGATTTATAACGCTTGAGAAACGCTCTAATGGGAAAAAAGGGGCTTGCTTCGCTTCGATTATCGTCTTGCCCCACCATTTTAGTAACTTCTTTGGCTCTTTATCTCCATTTGTCAGGCACCCAAGAAACATCAGTTCTATTTGGCCTCGTAACATCAGCAAATAAGCGCGATAAGCAGGTGTCCCAAGCTTTGTATTTTCTTTTAATAGTCGTTCAATCTGTAATGTTAACGCAGAATGCCAACTGTTAAGTAAAGTTTCATCAAATTCACAGTGCTTTAATGAATGAGCTTTAGAACAATAAGATAATAAGCAGACAGCATCTTCAAGCTCATGAGTATTTTTCAAATCTTCTATGTTAGAGAAGTATTTTTTAATGCGCTCAATTTGAGGAGATAAATTATTTAACCCTCGCAATGCAGCAGCAGCAATTTCATATGTGGCTTTTCTGTTGATTTCAGCGCTAAAATTGTCACTTAAAAAACACGCCATTTTTTTGATCCAATTAGGTAAGTCAGATAAATCATTCCTATTATACCTTGCTTCTCGTAATCCGAATTGGATCTGTTGAAAGTCAGCATGGGTTTGTGGTGTCAATGAGGAATCATCGAGCCACATCTTTTTATAATTATCGTAAACACTTGATGACTCTTTTGGCTTCGGAAACATGTCTGACGCAACACCTAAATATTCTTGAGCTATCCAAAAAACCTCTACAGTTGACAATGCTTCTGATAATGCTTGTCTATCAATAATCGTTAAGTCGGTTTGATGATTATTTTTGCAAAAGTGTTCTAGATCATGTCTTTTCGCCACTGGAATACCTTGGTTAGAAAAATAGTAGACATGTTCAAGCTGAGGAGCATTTTTGAAAATCGTAGCAAGATCGCTTTTTATTTTGGTGACAATTTGTTTATTAAGAGAGCAAGCAAAAACAATGGGATTTTCTTTTACGCATTCTAAAAATAAGGAATTTACAATAGGCGTTGTAGATAAATATGTTTTGTATGTTTCAAAATCTCGCCCTTGATCCCCGCCCGCACTAACCGGCCCCGTTGCAGGTAATATGTTTTCGCATAGCCGTATTCGAGCAAAATGTCTGCACATATCCTCAAAAAGGTGATGTTTATTTTTGGAATTAAGTTCGCTTAGCTGGAAGCTTATATAACTTTGAAGTTCAATTACGGTGGGGTTCTTATTCAACACAGATGTCTTCTCCAAGAAACTTAAGGTTACAAACCAATTTAACTAGCTGCATATATGGGCAATTGCACTGTTTTCAATCGTAAGGGGCAAGAAACTCACCTGTAGTTAGATTTCGGCTTTGTTTAATTCACGTCCGCTATCCGCCACGGAAGCCCAAAAGACGTCCCCGGAAGTTGCGGCTAGGTCGCGACGCCCAGCCATTTGAGGGAGTCGTCCGTAGGCGCGAAGGGCCGGATGGCGACCGGGGCATATAAAGCCGTAGCGTCGGCGAGAGGTTTTGGTGACTTGGATGTCCCAAAATCTATACTGTGCGACGCGATACTATTCGCCACAAAACAAAGTGCTGCTGCCCATCCAGCCGGCGTTAACGCAAGCAGAAGTCTGCCAGATACTGCAATAAAACCAACCTTTGTGCTCTTTGCTAAGCTATCAAAAGCCCGTTTAACCAAATACCCACTGCAAGAACTACTATACTAAGAAAAGAAATCACCATGACAAGTAAGACAAATTTAATGAAGCCTGTAATATTATCACTAAATTTATTTTGCTGAATTAAATAGCGGTGAATGGCAAACATTGGTTTGATTGGCAGATAATAAAAAAGAACGCCACCTAAATATGTTGCGCCTCGGAAAAAACGTAGGCTCAATAATAAGGTGATTGATACAGGAAAAAACCTCATTGCCGTATCTTTTGAAGCTATATCCATCACTTTAGAGCGAAAATATTTATCGTATTTGATTGTGGACACGATCGTACCAAGCATAAAAAATACGACGAACAGCAGGATTGCTGCCATTTTAGATATTTGATATATGGGCATTGACGCATAATTAGTGCAAACATGATTAACCCCTACCAATAAAAGCAGTGTGAAAAACACATAAATGAAGCCGCCTACGAAATTTCTTAGTATTTTTTTTATAACCATTTTGATAAATTACCATTTACCCAATCGTAAGTTTTTTTAGTGTCATCGCCCAAAATCCACCCCAACTTCCCAAACTCATTAGCGATTATTGAAATACCGACACCCTCCACTATAGCCGTTGCAATTAGACCAATCCAGCCTACAGGTGTAAAAACCAAGAAACAACCAAAGCCAATGGCTGCTGCCACTCCTATCTCGGTAAGAACCTGTCCTGATTTCCCCCAGGCATCGCCATGGTGCTTATACGTCCTATAAATTTCATCTGCACCAAGAGCGGCAGAAAACATAAAGCACCCACGGGCTCCCCACTCCCCATAGCGCGCAATCTTACTAACAACAGCAACATCATCCAAATCACTAATCAAAATGCCTTTCTTTCTAGCTACCATCTCCATGTGTTTTGGCGACATAAAATATTTCGCAGTTTTCTTTGATGTGCGCGCGGCGAATATTTTTGCATCGTGGTTTAGGGTCTCGACAGCATCTTGATAAGCAGTGCGGAAACTATCTCTAGCAGCTGCTGTTGCGATATGATCGCCTTCTTGTCTTGTGTCTAGCAGAGTCTTTAAGCTGCCGTTTAATTCACTCATCTTGCCACTAAACGCCTCGCCTTGCCGGGTTATGCGTTCGGCGCCTCTGTGCACCGTTTCTACTGCTGCCTTGGCTCCTAATGAAGTAGCAATGCCTTGGCCTTCTTGATAGTTGATGCGATTGTGTTTGCGAATAGCCTTCGCAGAACCAATCATGTGGTTTATGTCCACTCTACTGCGTTGTAATTTTGTTAGATTGCTTCGGCCCCATGAAGGAATGTAATCTAGTTTATGAATAATATGATTACGCAGTTCTGTATCATCATCAATGTGTGATACACCGGGCAACCATACAGCGCGATTAGCTGCATAGATTCCGCAATTGTTCATCACCTCATTGGCAAAGCTTGTGAGATTTACCTGATAAATTGCTTTGGCATAACTTTCATCTGGAGAACCCAGGACTCTTGCAGCGATACTATATGGCGTATCGCCTGCTTGGCTCATGGTAATCATTTCTTTAAGCCTTTTGTGCGGTTACTAGATCGTAACCCCTGGTTGTAACGCCATTATTTGCGCTTGGTATTTTTAGATAGATTTCCATAATCGTTTTCCTCGCTTTTAAATTACGAGGCTAACAAAAAAATCATATTTGGCAATACCGTAATTTTTGCTTATCACGTTATAGTCGCGATAATAAGACGAACGGTCTTCACGAATAGGACTGAGCTAATTTGCAACGCTCTTGTGACGTGTATCAAACATTAAAAGCAGCATGAGCTTCTTCACCGTATTTAGAATATACGCAGATACAGTAAATAAATTATTGTTCGTTGACTGCTTTACCAAGCTTTTTTATTCCGTATTGTAATAAAATATCAATATGCTTATCAGATAACTTCATAAGGCGTTTTTCAGGAAAGAATTCCTCGTAGATATATGCTAAATCTCCCGTAAGAAATATAGGTAATTCGCTTTTTATCTCTTTATCTATGGCCTTGACTCTCATAAATAATAATTTTGCGCTCTCTGCCACTATCTGATATGACTTTTCCTTCCTAAGCATTAATTCTTTCACCATTGCGCTGGCTTGAGCGTATGCTGATTCAGATTTCAGTAGCACATGTTCGGTAATGGCATTAAGATTATCGTTATAATATGCGGAAATCTTATCAGATAAAGGCGAGGAGGGCTCCAGCTCTTCTTTAACATCAATGGTATGCCTGATTGCTTCGCATCCAATCCAATGATTTCCTGCGACATCTGAAATAGGAAAACCATGCCCCTGTCGTTTACTGATCGTTTTACCTTTGTCAGTGCTAAACAAAATCGCATCGCCATCATTGATAACGATGCAAATAGCATTCTGATCTTTAATTAAAGCTCGATAATTTGTTTGTGCGTCTGATTCAATAATAAAGCTAGAAAATAAATAATCACCTCTATCCTGTATTTTTTTTCTATTATCCTCTAGCTCATATTTCTGTCCAGAAATAAAAATAGCCATTTCTTTAAAATTAAGATTATCTTCCTTGTTCAACAAACTACGTATAGATACAATAATATAATCAATAAATTCATTTGGGTTTCTGCCGTAGTGTAACGAAAACTTCATTACAGTCTGCTTAGTTTTTTTTGTTTTAAGATCATAGATAAGGCAATATGTTGCCGATATTTGCGACATAAATACAACTAAATATTTTGCTTTATTCTTCAAAAAAGAGCTGCTACCAAATTGCACCTGCTTATCGTATAGCAGTTCGTTTGGTGAGCATTCCAATGCTTCTGCAATAGCTGCTAGTTTTGTTACTCCACAATCCCTGCTTCCATTGAGTATGGGAGTAAGGGTCGAGTAGACTATTCCCGCCTTCTTGGCCAAATCCTTAGCCGACAAGCCTTTGGCCGCCATAATTTGAGCAATCCTCTCCGACAAATCTTTTAACATAGCGCGTGGCGGCATCTTTTTTCCTTTCTAATCAGTCTGTTATGTTTTTAAGTCTAAATTATAGCTCTTTGAATCTTGACAATCAACCTTTCCGGTGCTTCAATTAGATTATAAAACGTAATGCAATCCAATCGAATTAAATCATAAAGGAGCAGGAAGCATGTATGCAAAACAACAGGACAAGACCTTGATAGCTTTGAACATAAACCTATTGACCCCGTCTAGACTATTCAAAACGAATACATTGGCCTCGGCCATCACTCCCCAAAATGGCGCTCCGAGAAATCGGAGCGTTGTTACCAAAGATCTACTCATGGAAACAATATACACGAAAATACGATTTCTGTATCTCGTGGTTTTGTTGTGCAACTTAACAGGAGAATGTAAGGAGTATTGAGAACAAAAAAGCCAGACCAGGACGACACCCCAATCTGGCTTGAAACATAAGTTTCTGGATCGAGGACGTAATAACACCCTCATTGTCAATATAGCACTGCATCAGTGTTTGTCAATGCGCCGTGTCATGCCCTCAGGAAAGAAAATCTGGTAAATCACACAAGAGTGTATTTACTAAAACCGGAGGGAATAAATGATGAATAACGTAACTAATATTAATTCTAGTCTCTTAAATGGGATCGGAGTAAGCAACCAAGAATCTCTGTTTCGCTTAGGCTTGTTTACATTGTGTAAAAATAAGATTGGTTTTGCGAAAGTCTTTTTTCAGGATGCCGCCAGCAATGGTAATACAAGAGCTCAAAAGTACTTATCGCTTCTGGAGAATAGGGAAGTACCAGTCGCAAATTGGCGCCAAAAAGTTCTGGATTTGGAAGCTAAGCATATTATTTTCGGAGAGCAATAAAATGTACTGGGAAAAAGTATTAAACGAAGTGGCAAATAAATCTTCAACTTCTAGGTCGCAGTTTACAAGCATTAACTGCAAAGCTGCGACCACTACGAAAAGACGTGCGTACAACAACAGTCTCAAGACGCGTAGATTTAAAAAGGAGGATGCTAAGCAGGAGCAAGAACAAGAAATTCGTTTCACACGCAGAGAGACTGAGTGCTTGGTATGTTTCTTGCAGGGTAAAACAGCGAGCCAGACCGCAGAAGATCTTGAATTATCTCCGCGTACCGTAGAGTTCTATGTGAAAAACATGCGACAAAAAGTTGGTTGTGGCACAAAAGCTGAATTGATTCGCATTGTTAGCGATGGAGATTTCATTCGCCTATGGGAAGATAATGAGGAGTGATAGCTATGTGTCATGACAGGAACAAAGATAGCAGCAGTTCAGCCGAAGAATTGCGTATAATTAGAGCCGAAATCTTATATCGTAATGATAAGATTGATGGACTGATGATGGATATTGCAGATGAAATGAAAATGCTAAAGCAACTGTTAAGCAAGGAAAGCATGTGTAGCGACACCGTAAAACAAGAGAACTGATCAAACTTTCAAATAGTGTCTTTTGACTTGTTTGCAATGCGCCAATATCCATCCGTGTACAATTATTCAATAATGGTTGTTTTTGTTGTCAGCCGACCTTAATATAGCGCCAAGCGACAAAGGAATAATCATCATGACATCACCTAAATTAAGCCAAGAACAAGCTGCATTACTAGGAACCAGAATTAGAGCAGCAAGAAAAGCATTAGGCTACAAAACAGGCCGAGACTTTCAGCGCAAACTAGGCTTTGTCGAGCGCTCGCTCTACTATCAATGGGAGATAGGGAGGCGCATCCCAAGCGAAGAGGCCTTAAAAAAGATTAGTAAGATCTGTAATGTGAATTATGAGTGGCTCGTTACTGGCAAAGGCTCGCCTTATAAAGGAGTTAAGATATCATCTAGCGATGCGCAGAAAAAAGAAGCGCTAATATCATATGAGATTCTGTCACAAAATATCGCCATCCCCAAAAAAGGCATGTCCACCAAAGTCCGCAACGCCATTGTCTCTTATGCAGAGAAAGTCGAACCTAAAGGCGAAGAGCAAGAAGTTGTTTATATCCATATTGATGAAAAACTAATGACAGCGATATTTACACAACTAATAAAAAACTTTGAGGAAACCAACAAGGGTATCGATTCCGCAAAGCTGTCAAAGTTTGCATCACAAATATATGCAGACATTGTATCTTCGGAGCGCGATTCGAGGCTACGGCATAAAATGATCAAAACTGTTTTGGCTACCTACAAACGGTTTATTTAGCCCAAATGTATAAAGCTGAATGACATTGCTGCAACAATATTGCCTGAATTCAGGTCCTCGAGCCGCCAAACCCAGATTACAAGCAATTAGCGAGTGAAATCGACCTCCCAAGCCTACTCATTATTGCAGAGAAGGGCGTAGTCTCGACAGCTGTATAGGAAGAGCTCCAAAGTTTTAATCTAAAACTTCAAGTGAAAATGATAGCTAATGCTGGCCACGGACTTCACTATGATCAATCTGAAAAATTTGTCGCTGTTGTCAAATTCTTTTTATGTGGGATTCTGTGACTATTTAGCATTAAACTTGCCATTACAGTTGAAAAACTCAATAATAGGCCGAGAAAACTTTTAGTTATGTAACCCCATATGAGATATTTTATGCAAGCAGGCAACCTTCAAAACGTTTCGTACTGGATTAAGTATATTCCAGCCTGGATAATTGCTATTACAGCCTGTATTGGACTGCATACTTGGAAGAAAAAACTTTCCTATGAAAGAAAAATGAGTATTGTTGATGATTTCCATGAGGCCGTTAATGATTTCTTCTTAAAAACAAACGATATTATTGAGGTGCTCACCGTTATGCAAATAGCAATACAAAGCTACGAGAAAATCTTTCAAATAGATTCACAGAAAAAAATCAACTTTGTTAATGGGCTGCATGAATTTGTTGAAAGTAACAGTGGGGAGTCTTACAGTAACCGACTAAAAACTCTGTTAATGCATCTTCCTATGCAACGCGTATATATACTAAGCACAAAAATATCAGCACTTCAGATGAAAAATAGCGGCGAAGCGTTAAATTGCTATAAGCAGTTGAATCGGTTTTACGACAGGGTTCAAAAAACCACCAACCTGCTTAGCATGAAGCAGCTTTATTGGAAAAACCCTTCGGTGGTAGAAAGAATGAGCCAGTTAAAGCAATTAGACATTGATGTGCTTAAAAAAAGTTTACATGAGGCAAATCACCTAATGCTAGAATTTGCTAGGCAAAACTATAAATAAAGTAGTTGCATTTATTTATTGAATTCAATTTGTTTTTTTTATGTTGTTACTGAGCTGTTATTTGACGTCTTCATTATGCTTGCCGATAAATTCAAGCACAAGATCATTATCAAAACCAAGGAACAACATATTTATATACAAATAGCACCATGCCAGCCAATAAGCATAATGCATAGAAAACAAACATAAATGCTGCCCACAATTTGACTGATAATGACAATGATTCGATAAATTCAGGATCAGTAGTTAAATAACGCTGATTTGCAAATAAAGGTTTTAATGGAAGATAATGAAAACAAATAGCGCCCAAATAAACAGCTCCACGATAAAATCTCATCTTAAGCAAAAAATTCATAGAAACAGGGTATATTTTCATTAAGGGATCTTTTGATGATACATATAATGTCAGTTGTTTGAAATGGCTATCAAACACATAGGTCATAATAACCCCGTTTACTAAAAACAACAGGAAAAATAAAGCGATAGCTATACTTGTAACTGCTTCACCGAATGTCATATGTTGTGTAAATATTTGTGAAATAAGCATCAATGGGAGAATGGTCAGAAAAAGATAAATCAGTGAGATAGCTATATTGCCAAGGATTTTTTTCATAACCATTTTCCTAGATTGTGATTTGCCCAATCATATACATTATGGGCATCATCACCAAGTGGTTTTCCCACCTTAGTCCCCATGAAATTTGAAGCAGCAGCAATACCAACGCCTTCTACTATGGCCGCAGTTGCTACAGCAACCCATCCGACTGGTGTAATGAGCACAAAACAAATGGCGCCCGCGGCTATAGCCGTCCCGATTTCTACAAGAACTTCGCCAACCTTGCCCCAAACATCGCCATGATGTTTATAGGTTTCATAAACCTCATCTGTCCCAATCGCTGCAGAAAACACAAAGCAGCCGCGAGCACCCCATTCCCCATAACGAGCGATTTTACTAACAACAGCAACATCATCCAAATCACTAATCAAAATTCCTTTCTTTCTAGCAACCATCTCCATGTGTTTTGGCGACATAAAGTATTTCGCTGTCTTTTTCGAAGTCCTTGCTGCAAATATTTTGGCATCATGGTTGAGCGTTTCGACCGTTTCTTGATACGAGGCTCGAAAGCTATCTCTAGCCGTTGTTGTTGCGAAGTGATCACCTTCTTGTCTGGTTTTTAGCAGGTTTTTTAAGCTGCCGTTTAGTTCGCGCATTTTGCCGCTAAATACTTCGCCTTGGCGGGTTATACGCTCTGCGCCTCTATGTATTGTTTCTACTGCTGCCTTCGCCCCTAGTGAGGTCGCTATACCTTGGCCTTCTTGATAGTTGATTCGATTGTGTTTACGAATCGCTTTGGCCGAACCAATCATGTGATTGATATCCACTTTACTGCGTTGTAGCTTCGCTAAGTTGCTTCTACCCCACGACGGGATGAAATCTAGTTTGTGAATAATGTGATTACGCAGTTCTGTATCATCATCAATGTGTGATACACCGGGCAACCATACAGCGCGATTAGCTGCATAGATTCCGCAATTGTTCATCACCTCATTGGCAAAGCTTGTGAGATTTGCCTGATAAATTGCTTCGGCATAACTTTCATCTGGAGAACCCAGGACTCTTGCAGCGATACTATATGGCGTATCGCCTGCTTGGCTCATGGTAATCATTTCTTTAAGCCTTTTGTGCGGTTACTAGATCGTAGCCCCAGACCAATTGGCTGCCTGGCTTATTGTTGGCATCTCTTGGAACAAAGGTGCGTTCGATATGCGTATAAGCCAAACGAATAAGTTCCTCTGGCATCTCGCCTTGACCTTTAAAGCTATCGGCATAGTGACTAATTGAGGCATCTTTTAGAGTTGTTTTAGCATAAGTAAAAAGCTCATTGCCTGTGGAGACATAATGGATGTCTAGCTGCGGAAATACTTTGCCGCTATGGGCTGCTTCGAAGAAATGCACAGAGCTTTTATCTAGTTGTTTAATTATGGTTAGCTGCCCGAAAGCTGGAAAAGTATGCATACGGCTTTGAGACTGACCAATACGCATTTTTGTGGGATTCGTTATGCCGCCGAAATCGACGTCGAATAGCTCAATCCAGCCTTCATAACCCTTGGTTGTAACATCACCGTTTGCGCCTGGTACTTTTAGATAGATTCCCATGATCCCTGTCCTCGCTTTAAAATTACGAGGCTAACAAAAAAATCATATTTGGCAATACCGTAGTTGCCAGTTTTAAACGTTGCCTCTACAAGCAGCGACTTCGGAAGCGCAAACACATTTCGTTTCTAAACTAATGTAAACACCGAGTCAACTGGAATAAGCTTGCTTTATCTGTGTTCAGTTATATAATTATCAGTAGGTGGGTAAATCCTGAGTAAGCTGCGACGCTGTAAAAAGTATCGTAACCATACTGTAAGTATGGCAGTCTCAGGGGCCGCCTTTTTTAATGCCAAAATTCAGGTAATAATCAAAGAATGATGATTGCTCATATACATTTAGATGAAAGTGGCGATTTAGGATGGAAGTTTGGTTCCCCATATCGTAAAGGAGGATCGTCCCGCCATCTCACAATTAGCGCGTTACTCACTCGTGCAGAAGATAAGTATAAGCCAAAAAGGTTAATAAAAAATTTATACGAGCGCTATAAATGGCCTGTATCCTCGGAGAGAAAATGGTTCGATATGAATGCCGCGGAAAAGCTACGGTTTGTCGAAGACACTCTAGCGTTATTACAGAATAATCCAGAGATAATATGTACTTCTATTACTGTTTATAAGCCGCGGGTATATCCTTATATACGCAACGATGGAAATAAGCTCTACAATTATATGATTGGCTTGATGCTGTTAGATAAAATGGTTAATTTTGATCAGGTAATATTTAGACCAGATCCAAGATCTATAAAAGTTCAATCAGGAAGTAGTCTTCCGGATTATCTGCAAACAAAGTTATGGTTTGAACATAATGCCGAAACTAAACTCATTTACCAGTTAAGTGATAGCAAGACTAACAAATGCATACAGTTTGTTGATATGTTAGCTGGCGTAGTTCAGCAGAACTATGAAGATAACAATTCAGATTTGTTTGACAAGCTTAAGTCACACATTGGTCATCGTAAGCTTTATTTTCCAGACAACCATAATTAAAAATGAATTTTTTTATTGCGCAGTTAGGATGTCTGTAATGTTTTTTAATTTGCGCATAATCTGATTTGTTGTAGGCAGTTTTGTATCTCCATGTAACTTTTTCTTAACAAGGCCGTTAAAATACGATATGAATTCCTTTACTTGGGTTTTAGTAAGCCCATGTCGCTGGAGATAAAAAACACTCCATAACTCAAAGCCAAATTGAGGTAGCCAGGTAGAGTTATTGATGTTAGTAAACAGGTGGTCTACCCAGTCTGCTGCGGTATTTGCATTCATCGTACTATGCTGCCAATTAAATGCGGACCCTTTAATAGCATAGTTCTCTTTCTTAGCGAATATAGGTGTTATTGGGTCGGCATACCACATTTGAGCTCTGTATGTGTTTGGCTGAAGATCTTCAATTAGTTTCTTTGTTTCGTTGATACTACTTGTTGTTTCTCCTGGAAATCCTATTATGAAGTTTGCATGCGTCCATATGTCTGCTTTTTTTAATTCTGGAATGGCCTTATAGTAATCTTTTTTTCTTGCTGTTTTATTCATGATGGTTAGCATCTCGTCACTGCCTGATTCAATTCCTAGAAATACTCCTTCGCAACCTGCGTCTTTCATGAGGCTGATTGTTTCTGCGTCACCAAAATCGCATCTATAATGCATCGCCCATTTAAAGCCATAATTATTTCTGATCATCATTTTTAATATAAGTTTAAATCTTTCTTTTGGCACATTAAATGTATCATCAAAAAAGTTCAGTGTTGTTACATTGCCTATGTCTCTTATTGCGTCCAATTCTTCCTCTACTCTTTCTGTGCTCATATAGGTGTATTTACCGGAGCGGATGTGAAAGCTACAGTAGGCACAGGAAAATGGACATGATTTTGTTGTGCGCAAAGACACAAATTCATTAAATGCCTTTTTGCTAAATAATGTATAATTTATTTTCTCGTTAGATATGGAGTTGTCTTCTTTGACCTGTTTTGTGATTGTAAATTGGGATTGGTCTGGGTAGGCAATATTGTCAATATTGTGTAGTGTATGTTTGTTTTTTATCCCGTTAATAATGTTAACGAGAGCTTGTTCTCCCTCAGCATTAACCACATAGATGTCCGCGTTTATGTACTCGAATATAGTTTGCATGGCTTCTGGTGAAGATCCCATGAAGCGACTAAAGATAAACGGTCCTCCTACAATGATTTTTGCTTTATTGTTATATTTTCTGATGAAAGAAATAATGTCTAATATAGGGTATACCGTAACATACATTGTTGTCGTTATGGCTATAGTTAGAATTTCTTCGTTTAGCAGTAATTCTTTGAGTCTGTTTTTTTCTTGTTGGAATAGATTGATATAGTCAAATGTAATGTTACGTTTGTTCAAATAGCTGCCTAAATATAGAATTGTTGGTGAGATGAAGTCTGCGTTATGTAGTAATGGCTGTGTGTTTGCGCGTGCTGCATTAAGAAGATCTAAGCAGCGTGTCGGTTTGCCATCAAAATTTATAAAGGCAAGATTCAAATCTCTATAAGCCCCAGATTTTGTGCCGGCCTGTTCAACCATTTGTACGTAGTTAGTGAATGGGAAGTCGTTAAATCCGATAAGAAGGCAGTCGATCATTAGTATTCCTTGAGCACCAGTGGATGCAGGATTTTATGATGATATCTCCGGTTTGTAAAATACTGGTGGTGTTGTTTCGTAAACGGTAATTCAC
>JAGLTR010000040.1 GCA_023135155.1 Gammaproteobacteria bacterium | reverse complement strand
GTTTACATTGGTAAATGAGCATTTAAAATTTCATTTTTCGCCCGAAGATGCAGTGCTAATGGCCGTTCCCCGAGAAATGGCTGAATAGTTACAAGAAATTTAGTTAGAGCTACTGCCTACATCAGCTGAATTAGTCAATGTGGTAAAAGGTCCATCAACTTTGCTCTGCCCTTTTAGCAGATACTTCTGAAAATGAACAAACCCACTGATCAAAACCCAGCCAATTAAAAACAGTGCTAATAAACCAACAACTGTGCCCCGCATAATATTCGCCTCCTAGGACTAAAATTATATCAGGGTAATCAGAATTACAATAGACCTAAGAAAAAATATCTCACATGTGAGATATTTTTTCACAGGCAACATCCAAATAGCAATTTATGCTACATGCATCAAGGCCTGTGACGACTGGATCTGGGCATAATCAAGTTTTGATACATTACAATTAGCTATCGAATACAAAACAACGCAGCTAAAGAATAGTGAAATTATGATTCCAGACAAAGATTTGATCATCATGGCAAGTCTCCTTACTTGTTAAAATGATATGTACAACAATCCCTTACATAGATTAAGATGGTAGCACCTAATTAAAAAATTACAACCCTTTGATAATAAAAAAGATGTCAAGGATCAAACAGATGCATAAAACAGCAGACAAAATACCACTTGCCCTAGAAGGCGGCAAGCCAGTACGCAAAAAACCATGGCCTAGCTATACCCATGGCTATACCACAATAACCAAAAGCCAGCTAAAAACAGCGCAACAAGCACTCAACAAACGCCGTTTATTTCGTTATGACGATCGCCCATATGGTGAAACAGCTACTGGCAAATACGAACAGAGCCTATGTAAACACTTTGACAGCAAATATGCCTTGGCATTAAGCAGCTGCACCACTGCCATAGCCACAGCACTCTTATCTTTAGATCTACCCCCAAATTCACTGATCGCCTGCTCAAGCTTTACTTTTGGCGCCACACCAAGCGCTATTATTCTAGCCGGTCATAAACCACTTCTAATCAACACAACAGAAGAGCTCCACTTTGACCTCGAAGATTTGCGCGCTAGATATTCGCCTGACATAAAAGCTCTAGTAGTTGTGCACATGCGCGGTATGGGTAGCGATATGCCCGCTATCATGGAGTTTGCTAAAGAAAAACAACTCTATGTTGTCGAAGATTGCGCTGCCATTTGCGGACTTGAACTGCATGGAAAAAAACTTGGCACCTTTGGCGACATTAGCGCCTTTAGCACCCAGTCAGATAAGTTCATTAACACTGGTGAAGGCGGATTTATTATCACGAATGATGAGCTGCTATTCCAAAAAGCCCTGGTTTATTCTGGCGCCTATGTGCCATGCTTTTATAAACACTTTGATTCCCCACCTGAGCCGAAAGAACTTCCATATCAATACCCATTATATAGTTTTCGCTTTGACGAAATTCGCTCAGCAATCGCACTCCCTCAGGTTAAAGTTATTAATAAAACCCTCGCACAACAACAAAAAATATATCACCAAATTACAGGACTGTTAGCCCATATCAAAGAGATTCACATTCGTCAGCCCATCACAAAAAACTGCGTTATAGGCAATAAATTAGTTTTCCGTATTCCGGATATTTCTGCCGAAAAAGCCACATGGTTTGCACACGCATTAACAGCAGAAGGTGTTACAGCATACGCTCTTGGCAACCCTCACCACGGAAATCAACGCGCATTTTGGAACTGGCAATTCCTACCCGGACATAAAACACGTGAAGAATTAATCGCACAAGCACCAAAAAGCTATACCTACATTTCCGAGTGCATTGATATTCCGCTGTTTAATAGATTAACTAAGAAAGATATTAATGATCTGGTGACTGCCATTAAAAAAGTCATTTTGCACTTATAATAACGCCACATATTGAAAGACGCGATAAATCGCGTCTCTACACTCGATG
>JAGLTR010000004.1 GCA_023135155.1 Gammaproteobacteria bacterium | reverse complement strand
TTTTCACCAACGTCTGTAATTTCTACAGCAGGTTTTTTCTTGGCTTTAGCTAAACTCTTGCCTATTTTGGATTTTGGTTTTTTCTCGGCTTTGAAAACAATAACAGGCACTTCTTTAATGCCAAGCTCTTTAGCAGCATGCGCTCTATGTCGGCCATCTTCTTTGCCGTCAGGGTATATAACTAACGGGTCAAGTGTGCGACCAGATTTAATATGCTCTTTTAGGTCATCAATATTGTCACGAGAAACTTCGTCAATATCTAGTGGACGTACTTTTTCAAGATAAACGTCTGGCGACATATTAACAATCTCACCACCACGCTGTTTGTAATCAGCATCGCCATACCACTCACTAATGTCAGCAAGTGGGTATTCTTCTACTTCGGCAGCCGGACGCTCAGCTTGCTTCCTTTTGGCAGGTTCAATAACGGCGCTAAATGGCTGTTCGCCCCTAGCTGCTCTAACCCCTTTTTCTTCCCGAGCAATCTTTTCTGATTTTTGTTTAGTATCGGCTTCATCTTTGGTTTCTCCTATGCCATGGGTAATGTTTAATCCATTTAAGGTAATTGTACGGCCATCAGGTTTAGTTGCAACTATTTTAGCATTTGCTAATGTACTAATAGCCTTGCCAATAATAGTTTCGACTTCTTCATTAGTGTTTCCTAATACATAGAACTCGTCACCTGAAATATGGTACGCACGGTCAGTTTCAGCTTCCAGCGCATCAGCAACGGCTTGTAACAGCACGTTTCCATGCTCGGGGCTGAGTTCATCATTGATCCATTTCAGGCTATCAGCATCGATAGAGCCGACTGTTTCAGCATCCTGTACATCGACCACAAAGGCACGTAGACCTTTGATGCCTGTTAACTCATGGGTTCTGAGTTCTTTATCACGATTTTCAAGCTGTTTAATCAATTCCTCTTTCGACATTTTATCGTAAAGATTTCGAGCTTTTTCGTCACGTCTTTCGGCGCGGGTTAGTCCTTCTTCGCGGCGTTCTCTCTGTGCAACTTGTCGGCCAGCATCTTGAACGTCACCTTCCCCTCGTCCTCTTTCGCTTGGTGCAGGTCGAGGTGACACCTCCGGCACAGCCAGTTCACTTCCAACGGCTTGTCGTAATCCTCGTGGTGCATCTGGGAATGTACGCTCCCGCAATTCTCGCAAGGCTTCTGGATCAAGTGACCCCTGTTTCTGTAAACCTTCGCGTAGGCTCTGCAATTCGCTTTCTTTCGCTGCAGAGGGGTCAATTCCGAATGCTTCGGACGAGAGCGCCTCATATACGCCGCGTGACATGTTCGGCAATAACCGTTCCCACTCCCGCGCTGAAACCTCTTCTGACACACTGGACAAATCGCCATCTACAACCTCTTTTGTTTCACTGGTAACAGACTTAAGTGTATCATCTTTAACAAGTTTTACCTGTTTTTCTGTTTTGGGTACTCGTGAAACATCAGTGTATGCGCCGCCCTTAACATCAGCAAGAAATTTATCAGCAACTTCGTTTACCGTTAATTCACCACTAGGGTCGTATTTTTCTCTATACCAAGCTGATGTTGAATCAGGAATACTTTTTACTTCTTGAGCTTTCGCTACAAAATCTGCTGCATCAGTAGATGCTTCTGCTAATTTGATGAATTGATCAAAATCGGCAGGTCTTTTTTCTTCAGTGGGCGCTATGGCTTCTGGCTCAGGCGCGGCTTTAACCTGTTCCTGTACGTCAGATATCTCAGGCAACGGCGCTTCTACTACAGGCTTGACCTTCGATGGCTCACCAGTGTAATCAGCAATATCAACATCACCCTCTGGGGCTGGGGCGATCTGCGGCAAGGTTTCCTCAAGATTTAAGTCTTCTTTTTGGAGAATATCGTTAATATCAACTTCGGGTACAGCGACACCTTCAATCGATGGGAAGTCTGTAGGCTGGGCTTGCTCTACCTCGTTTTTAATCGCTTCTACATTCTGATCAAGGTCAAAGCTCTCAATGTCGTACACGGGCGCAGGAGCCACCTGTGGTATCTCTACGGCACTGGCATCACGGATAATCTCACCCTGGGCGTTCTGATAAGTGTCAGGCACGATCTGGGCGTTACGGATGACTTGTTGGGCTTCAACACCGCCGGTTACTTTGTGGGTTGGTGAGAAGTCATCAAGCGGCGGTGTAACGCTTGGTTTTTTGGCTTTACCACCAATCAACATCGCCGGTCCTTCGATAAACAAACCGCCAGTCTCACCAATAGCCTCAGCAGCCATTTCGCCCAATTCAGGATCACGGCCAGAAGCCAATGTACCTGCTCCCTCACCGCCAGCACCTAACACCATTTGTCGGCCAGTTTCTTTTCCGACTGTTGCAACTTTACCCAATAAAGCGCTATCTAGGACTTTCTCTAAAGACTTGCCAGCACTATTGAATGAAACCATATCAAACAAGCCGATAACACCAGCCCGGGTAGCAGCCATACCCCACGCTTCTGCATGAGACTTACCTTCTTTTCGTAGTTCTGCATAATCACTACCAAATTCGTTAATAGCAGAAACACCGCCACCGCCCATTGCAGCTAACTTTTTAGTACCTCCCGCACCACGAATACCCGCAACAACCGCCGCAGCTTCCAGCATCATAGGGGCGCTTTGTAAAGATAAATCACCAATAACACCTAATGGATCTTCAGCAAGACCTGAGCCTATTTCAGCAGCTTTTTCTGTTAAATCTCTTTCACCTTGAGGGCGTAATATTTTTTCTACCGCTGGTCTTTGTGGGTTTTCTCGTTGCTGGTTAATTCCTATTTGAATGTAATTAGCCGAGCTATCAACAAAATTATTAAGGGCAGCGTTTAAGCGCTCCTTGTCTTTTGGATTAGACTCAAAGTATTCTGGGGTATATTTTTTATCTGTATAACCTTCAACAAACTCTGCAAATTCAGCCATTTTCATACCATGATAGGTACGTTTTGTGTTCTTAGCTGCTATATCTAAGTTGTTTTTTAATCGGCCAAAGAACGTACCGCCAGTTGCTTCTTTATATGTTGGCGCGATAACTGATTCATCGGGTTCTATAGGTTTAAATCCAGTTTCATCAATAGGTTTGGCTCTCGATGAAATAAGACCTTGTTTGGCAGGAGTAACCGCAGGGGTAACTTCTGCTACTGCGGTTTGAGGCGCGGCAGTGTCTACAGGCGCAAACTCTTCCCAGTTTACTTGACCTGTATCAATTTCTTCGGCTTTGGTTTCAACGGGTTGGAATTCTTCCCAGTTTACAGCCATGGTTTAATTGCCCCGTTGTTATTCGTTTACTAGAACTGGTTTACCGTTTTTAACGATATACGTTTGACCGCCTTTAGTTAACGTCATTCCTTCTGGGAATTTTGCATCACCGACAAATACCGGTTTAGCTTTATCTGAGGGTTTCTTGCCACCCGAAGCACCACCGATTAAACCGCCGCCACGCTCTTTATTGGCTAGCCGCTGGGATTCCTGTTTAATAAATTTCTTACGGCTACCGCCAGTTTCTGGGAAATCACTTACATCGGTAGAAAAATAACCCGCTTTTTCTGAGGCAGTTTCTTTTGCTGTTGTTCTATGTTCGCTGGTTATAGGTGCGTTTTTAGTTTGCTCACCTTCTGGCAGCCAAACCTTACCGCTTTCACCAGGCGCAGCTGTTAGGCGACCAACGACCTTGTTATTCAGAGCGTTCACCAAAACCATATCACCGGTTTCATCATCTTTGATCTGCTTCATGCCGCCATGAGCTACCGCATTTGCTATGTCTTTTGGATAGCCTTGAGCCATAAGCGCAGCAGCATCTTTTGTGCTGGTTGTGCCACCGGCACTGGATGCTTTAGATGAAGCTATTTTTTCACGGCTTTCACGATCTAATTGATTCTCACCGGATGTAAATGATCGTTTATCAGCCTCCAAAGTACGATTGCGTTTAGCTTGAGCGCCATCACGCTCAGTCCGTAGGTTTTCTTGGAACTGCATCATAGCCGCTGTCTTGGCTACGTCAGCGACACCGCCTAGAAAGTTCGAGGCATTTCTATTGATAATACCCATGGTTAAACTCCGTTCTGCATTAGCGAATTAATAAGACCGCCGCTAGATTCCGCTGGGGCTACAGGTGATGGGGCAGGAGCTTGTTGACCTGCCTCTTTATCATGCTGCGTCTGCAGCTGTTTTTTCGCGCTATTTTCCATTTCGGGGGTTATCTCACCCGCTTTACGTGCGGCATCAGTGTAATTTTTAACGCTCATAACGATTGCATCTTTCATTTCAGAATCAGCTTCATCATCATCAGTGTACTCATATACGCCGGTTACTTCACCTAATTCATTCAGATATTCGACAATATCGATAGTCGCAGCCTGGATAACTTTGTCTGTTATTTCAGTACCCGCTTCTTTGGCTGAGCTTACTAATCCACGTAGAAGTAATGCAGACGCTTGCCCCATGCCTTTAGCTGGGCTTTTGTTCACGCTGAGCATGTTCACAATATTGCTTTTACCGTCACCGTGCATTTGATTCAATGCCCGACTTACCAGCATATCGTATTGCTGCTGCTCTTCCTCAGTCTCGGTTTCACCGTCTGATTCAATCGGCGCAGTTTTACCAAACGCTTGTTGGTCAGCGGATTGTGGTGGCTGTCCAGTTGGCTCAGCCTGCATATTTTCATCTGGCATAAGTTCGTCTTGCATGATTAAGCTAAGTCCTGTGGGCGTAATTTATTTAATTTACTGCGGTCAATAAACCTAGAATGCTGCTTACCTTGAGCCGCCACTTTTTGCGCTTGCTGAGGCTGAGATATAAGACCTTGAAAAGAGGGTTGACCTGTACCTGCGTAAGTAGCGTCAGGGTTGTACCCGCCGCCGCCACTTGTTCGTGCGTATTCTTCATCAGCCGCTTTTCTGGCTTCACGCGCACCTACCGCGCTTGTAACGCCACCAGCAATAAGCGCTGTTGTCAATGGGTTCGCTTTTGCCCAAGCACCAAATCCTGTGTCTGCTCCCGCGCCTGCGCTCCCTGCTAATGTTTGATTAACGCTTGTTTCAAGTGCCGCGCTGCCAACAGGTGCGTTCGCTAATGTACCAGCAACCTCAGCTTCTAAAGCTTGACTACCAACTAAGCCCTCTGTACCGGTAGAAGCTAAAACATCTGCACCCGCAGTACCGAGAATATCGCCAGCGCCAGCTTCTGCGCCTAACGCTAAGCTTTCAGCTCCACCTGTAAAAGTTACTGTACTACCAGTTGACGCAGTAATTTCAGCAGCGGTAACTTCACTCAATCCAGCGCCAGCCCCTGCTTCGGCAGTTAACGCGGCTGGTCCAGTGTACGCAATAAGCGCAATAACACCGATTGCAAGAAGCGCTTTGTCGTTATCTTTAATCGACCTAAGTGGTGCCGTTAATTGTTTTATAAAGCTCATAATTTATTCCTAATCACCAGTGTCAGGGTAATGGTAATTGCCGTTGCCGTCGTTAATTGCTCCCACTGGTACAGGTGCGTTTGCGTCTGGTGATGCGGGAGTCACACTTGCTGGTGTTAAATCAGCACTCCATGAATAATCTGGGATTGAATTAAGCAAATCAGTCCAGACAGCAATATTTGCATCACGGGTGTCATAAGCGTCTTGTATCATGGCTGCTTGAACTGCTGGCGTGTCATCCGATAACCCTATCTCTAATACGATTGCCTCAGTTGCAGATATAAGATCCTGAACATTGTTTAAAGCATTGGTTTTTGCGTCGTTCGATAAATTGTTATTCGCAAGCATGGCTTCAATTTCACCGCGAATAGTCTCAGAAAATTGGATTTTCTCAATATCCAGCATGTTATTCCACGAAGCAACCGACATATTAAGATCGGCACTTTGCTGGTTTAATCCGAACTCATTGGTTGCAGCGGCATCTTGCTGGGCGATTGGTAAGGCTGCGCGTATAGCGGCTTCTGTGCCTTGACCTGCGGCCATTGAGCTATTAATCAAACCGCGTTTATTGGCTGTGCGAACCGCGTCACTACGCGCTAGATTAATGTATTTACTGTCACCCGAAGTTAGGGCGTTTAGCCTGTCTTCAACGGTTTCCGGCTGGACTGCTGGTGCTGCTGGTGCTGCTGGTGCTGGTGCTGGTGTCGCGCTTGGCGCAGAAATAGGTGTAGCTGTTACAGCATCGGCTGGCGGAGGTGTTGCTCCCCCAGTAACAGGTGGCGCATCATCAGGAATGGGTGTGGATGATATAGGCGTTATTGTCGCGCCCTCTTCTGTGCCGCCAGCAGCAAGTGGTGCTGTTGGTGGCAATAAGTCATCTTGTACCCTGTTATTAATTAACGCCATAACTGTCTCAAAACCTCAAATAATACTTTAATTGCATGCGGTTTCGAGAACGGCATGACCTATACTACCCTTATTTAAACGGAATACCTAGATTCATCATTAAAACAGCGGGGTCTTTCTTGTACTTAGGCGTGTACATCAAGTTAAATTTCACAAAATCCTTTACCCCGACACTAACCAGGCCACCCACATAAGGTTTAGGTTTTCCATTACTATATCCAGAAACAAGGCCAGTTTTAGCGCCTACATCTATATAAACTTTATCGCCCATCCGCTTGGCTAATTTACCGCCAACATAAAATGAAGTGTCTCCATAACTATTCTCAAATCCACCAGCTTCAATAGCACGTATTACTTTGTTTCTATTTTCTTCTAACTCTATTCCGAAGCCATTATTTTTTTCATTATAATCATAATCGTCAACACGCCCACTTAAATGCTTGCTGGTTCCATGCACCATTAGCGATGGCTCTGCTTTATCTATATCAATAACTGAATTTATCAGACCTTTATTGGCCATGACTAATATCACCCATAGTAATAATTTCAGTAGCACCACACTTATTGTTTAGTGCTTTCATTGTTGATAATAACTTGATTCAGAAATTGATCAAAATCCCCCGCCCACATCTTGGTTCCAATATGAGCGCAGGTAATACTTGTATTCAAATGAATCTTACCGCCTAAGTTTTTCCATTTTTCACAGAAGGTCATATCCTCAGAATATAACTCGCCTTTAATGACACTGCTTTCAAAAACCATTCGTGTTGAATGTGCACCATCCTTATAAGGCTTGCTTGCGTTATATATTTTTCGTAACGCCTGCATAGATACCTTCATAAACCCAGTACCGACACCATCAACAACAATCTCATCTTTTGCCAAATGTTTTTTGCATGGCTTCAACAA
The DNA here is from genome assembly GCA_023135155.1 of Gammaproteobacteria bacterium. Taxonomy (GTDB): domain Bacteria; phylum Pseudomonadota; class Gammaproteobacteria; order UBA9339; family UBA9339; genus JAGLTR01. Next base: position 5,162 of record JAGLTR010000004.1, on the reverse strand, counting down.
CTTAACGTTGTACCCTTCCGTATCATTTTTATTGGGTACCGCACCAGCAATTACTGGTTTTTTTGAATTCACGAGCTTTAAAAAATCTTCTGGTTTCCATGCCTGATCAGCATCAATGAAAACCATAGACTCAACAGTTTTCGCGTTAACCACATCTTCCACTAAATTGTTTCTCGATCTTATGAGAAGCGAGCTATAAGACCGAAACAGAGGTAACACTTGTATACCGTTAGCAGCACAAAGATGAATCGTATTAATTAAGCTATCCGTGTATGTCACATCAACCTTTCCATCGATTGACGGCGTAGCAACAACCACGCGCCTGATTTTTGGTAGTTTAGGCGCGGCTTTTTTCTTTCTTATTTTCTTTTTCTGATCTGTCATTATCGTATCTCAGCTAGTTGTCGTTTAAGGTCAAGCACTTCTCCACTCAGTTCTTGGATAGCCTTAACCATTGGAGTAATTAGCTTACCATAGGCCGCTTCGATCTTTTTAGGGTTGGATTTCAGCACGAGATTTAACCATGGCATATCAGCGTCGTTTTGTGCCTTATCGAGTTCCTGGGCAATAAATCCATATGATTTTTCTTTCTTGGTTTTACTGCCATCGGCTACACCATCGTCATACCATTCACGACGATCCCAGTTAAATGTAACCGGATTCAGTGAATTAATAAAATCGAGGCTAGATTTAATAGGGGTGACGTTTGTTTTATCGCGTGCATCAGATAAAGCATTAATCGTCTGATCATTACAACGCAACACCGTTACATTAGCGTCGCCTAATGTTATTTCGTTTGTTGCTGTGGCTGAAGTTGGTTCTGCGTTATAACCTAAACAAGTTAGGTTTGAGCCGGTGGTTATTGTGCCACCAGCAACTGACCCAAAGACGGTATTTTGTACGCCCGTGGTATTTGCCGTTAATGCGTCATAACCAACCGCTGTATTATCAGTTCCTACGGTATTAGCATCTAAAGCCTGATAGCCAATAGCAACATTATCTATACCTGTAGTATTTGATGCTAAAGCTATGTAGCCAATAGCGACATTATATATACCTGTAGTATTAGTCGTTAATGCACCGGTGCCTACAGCGGTATTGCTATTAACGGTATTTGCTTGCAAAGAAGCAGCGCCAACCGCAACATTACCAGTACCAGATACATTAAGTTTCAACGCATCTTGACCAACCGCCACATTGCCAGTGCCGGTCGTATTTGTAAATAAAGCCTGATGCCCAATTCCAACATTATGCTGCCCTGATGTATTCGCAACCAAAGGCAGATATCCAATAGCAACATTATGGCTCCCTGTGGTATTTGCTTTTAGAGGCTCCGATCCAACTGCCACATTATAATCACCCTCGGTATTAGCCAGTAGAGAATTATAACCAACCGCCACATTTTCAAATCCGGCGGTATTACCTGCTAGAGCATTACTACCAACCGCTGTATTTTTATTCCCTGTGGTATTGATTGGTAAAACATTGTAACCAACCGCTGTATTATCTGAACCTATGGTATTCGCAGTTAAGACATTACCACCAACCGCCGTGTTGTTAGCGCCGGTTGTATTTGAGTCCAGCGCCGTATATCCAACTGCAACAGGCTCTGTAGCAACAGCGGTTAAAATGATATGCGAAACTTCAACCGCTTCTGCGGCAGTCTGTGAAGCAAGCGCAGCAGCCGCGCTTGCAGCAGCCGCGCTAACATTCGATGAAACCTGAATCACCCAACCACTTAAATCTGTGTTGTAAACAAAAGTATATGTGCCGTTTAACGTTAGTTCATTAGCTAACAACACTAAACCATCTGGGTAATAAATCGTAGCTGGGCCAACGCTTTCTACATCTAATGTAGAAGTTCCTGTGTTTGTTGCATGTATTTTTGCAGTAACTCTTTGACCGTCATTATAGGCAACAACATGAGTTAAGCTTGCTGTGTAAGCATCTACAGAACCAGCTGTAGTACCCGCGTAGTTTTTAGTGTCACGTTTGAACTCGTTTTCTGTGGGGAGCTTGTCAAAACCCGTGGTAATAGCATCAAGTTTCGCATCCACCGCTTCTGCACGAGCCGTTGAGCCTTTGGGTAAAGCGCTATGATCAGTCGGGTTGTCAAAATAGTCATTGCTGGACATAATAGTTACCTTGATCTACGTCGTTGCTCATAATGCAAAATCGCACTATGAATTGTGTGAGGTTCTTCGTAAGTGGCTTCGCTGTAAATTAGTATGCCAATATTTTTGCCTGATCCATCTAAATAGGCTTCTGGGTTACTAATCGATGCTTCTGACCAATTAAACTCGTTCCAGTTATCTATATTCCAGTAACCGCCGCCGCTTGAAACTTCAAGTGAGTGAGTAATATCTTCACGTTCGGAATAATCAAAATCAGCAGTGAACAATAATGTAACCTGACTATCCGCCGAAACTTCCAATACAGCTTTAAGGAAGCGTTTAATATCTTCTGGGCTGTCCATGTGACTGAATGAAAGCCGGATAAATGATTCTACTTTGTACCCATCAAAGGACGTGCCTTTATCCATCTGGTACACGTAGCCATCATCGGAGCCAAAGAATGCTATTTCATTGCCGTTGGTGTCTTCGCCGTTGGCCGCGCATCGTACAATTAATGCATCACCGTTGCCGTCTGTAAAATCTACAGTCGTAAAGCCTTTGATTTTTTTATTGTCAAAGGTAGCGTAAATTGCTGAGGCATCGTTTAAGAATACTCGGTACTGGTTTTTGGTCTTAGATATTGACGAGGTAGTGACTTTGGTTTTACTCGCATCCACTAACGGTTCGATCAACTGGCTAAATACGTTATCTTTAAAATCACCATAAGCCTGTACTGCGTTTAAACTGGTAAATCCTCGGTCATCCATGTATCGCATGGCGCCAATACGCTGCATGGTCCACTCAATACCGCCTGCTTCTTCGCTTAATGTCCGTAAATCAAAATCTGTACTGTCAGAGCCGTAAAGCATGCGTGTTTTATTACGCGATAAAATAGCCAGACTATTACCGATCTCTTCACGAATACCGACAATATCATCACCGACACCTATTTCATTGGCTCCCGATCCAGCATAAACATACGGATCACCGGTAGCGCTATTCTGTAATGAGGCATCGATACTGAAGAATAAATGGAATTTATATACCGCTATGTGACTGGGTTTATCGGCTGCATTGCCAGTGCTTAATGGTACATAAATAGTGCCATCAAACTCAAACATCGGACTAACGCCATTGCATGCATACATACGTTTGGTAGCAATTGAGCCGAAGAAATTATGATTTACAAATTCGTAAGTACCGCCAGCAGGAATTGTATTGACTTGCTCAGCTCCATCTAAAGTACACGAACCAAGCGCACTGGTTGCGACAGCATTTGCATAACTCGGATTCGATACGGTATCGATGATGAAATATCCGGCTGCGTCATTAGCACCCCAGTCACCAGATTGTTTTACTACACGCAAAATAGTCGCAGTCGTACCAGATTGAGTCAGGACTTCACCATCGCTAAGTTCTGCCGTTCCTAATGTGAAATGCACGATATTATTAAGGTCTATCTCAACCCAGCCAATAGAAGTGGCTTTCCACATAACGCATGCAGTTACCGCAGTATTATCTCGAAACGCATAGACAACACCGTTATAAATATTGATTCCACGAATTTGACCGCTGCCAGGTACTTTACCGATTAACGCACGTAATCCCTCAATCGCTGACTGTAAGTAGGTAGCGTGATCTGTGTCGTTATCAGCCCCTGATAGGACTGCAACACCAGCTGAGGTCGCATACGTGGTTAAGGCCATTTAAGGCACCGTTCTAATATCTAATTGAGCGTTAAGCCATTCAAGCGAGTTATTGACTGTTGTTGTCACATGAACAATCAAACCCTCAGCGCCTGAACCACTAACTGCATCTGATAAACCTGTTCGTTTCCATCGTCCGTAATCGCCGTTAAATACTTCTGTTTCGGTTACATAATCCGTTGATAGTTTGTACAAAGCCGGTGAGCCTGGATCAAACGCAGTCGCGTGATACGTCCAGCCGGTAGCTTCGTGTCTGTGTACTTCTATCTCAAACCCAGAATCATTCGCACCGCCATACCAATTCATTACAAAATCTTTTAATTCAAAATCACCGTTGCCATTATCTTCATAAGCAGCAAATCCATAATTGAAATCAAAGTTATAAGCTGTACCACCTGCGCTCGAAAGAGTGTAAGTGATCTGGCCAATCCATTTTTTAACGGTTTCAAAGTAGTCATCTGTTGAGGCCGCTGTACCATCAGCAACAATAATCTCTGAATCACTGGTTGTTCTTACGCCTGCGTCAGTAATGCTGGTGCCGGTTACTGTTAAGACCAGTGTGCTTCCATCAGTTACCCCAGCAGCAGCCGCTACAGCAATCGCGTGAGCGCCATGAGCTGCATTAGCCGAGCCACGGGTTACGGTTGTGCTGGCCTGAGTTAGATTCGCATCAGCAGCCGCCGTATCGTACAAACCCATCATATAGAAGTCGCCAGACCCTACGCCCTGGGTTGTGATCGTTGCTGATATTGGAGTTGTTGGATTTAATGCTTCAAGTGAAACCACCATATCCCGCATATCTTGAGGACTAATATCACCACTTGTATTGTCTGCAAGTAAAACTAATACGTCTGCAATCGTTCTTACTGTATCTACCATTATTCAAATCCCGAATCAGAGCCAATCGTAAAAGCGAAACTTCCACTGACAATAGGTTCATTGTCGATGAAATCGCCGCTAAGTCTAAAAATTACTAAGTTTCCAGCCGCATCATTGCCTGCCCATGAACCGCTGGTTAATTCAATCGATGATACGCATGCACGGGCTAAACTGGTTTGGCCAACAATCAGTTGTACTGCCGCATCAGGGGCAACCATTCCAGCATCAAAAGGCAATGTCCAGTAATCTGCATCAGAAGGTGAGGGCTGGCCGTCGTATCTCTCATGGCCTTGTATTCGCTTGTATCCACCCCGAGTAAGTAGCTCGTAATTTCGGCTACCGATCAACATTCCATCCGGTGTTGATAAAGGTGGATCAACTAAATTCAATCCACCGTCGAAAGCAAAGTATTTAGTCTTTACCGTGGGTCGTTGTCGCCTGATACGTTTCATTAGGCAAGCGG
>JAGLTR010000039.1 GCA_023135155.1 Gammaproteobacteria bacterium | reverse complement strand
AATCACCTCAGCACGCGTCACTTCGGCAGAAATATCGCTCTGATAGACCGACATACAACCCTCAAGACCAACAACACTACCCTCTTTATAAGCAATCTCAGGATTCACCAAAACCAAAGTTTTCTCTAAATTCGGCATTGGAGCGATTACAGTAATACGCGGCGGATTAGGCATATCAAGCTGGGTAGCAGAAAGTCCAGCACAGTGCTCAGTGTGCGCAAGCGTCTCCAACATATCTGCAATAATCTGCTGTATCTGCGGCTCTTTAACATCGCTCACAGGAACAGCCTGCCGCTTTAATCCAGAATTCGGGTATTGCAAAATGTTCAGTATCGACATAGATTGTCTCTCTTCATAAACTTATCTAGTAAAAAGCATAGCACATTTTTACTAGGAAAAAATACGCAGAACAACATGAACCTAAATAACTGGCTTGCTCTCATTCGCACACCCAAACTGGGCAGTAAAACTGTACGTACACTTTTAACAACGACAACTATCGACGAACTGTTTAACACCTCACGCGCCACTCTCGAAAAACTCGGCCTGAAATCTACAGCAATCGCAGCTATATTAAACCCCCAATGGCAACTGATCGAACAAGATCTGCAATGGCTAGAGGATCCCAATCATCACCTAATAACCTACGATCACAGCGCCTTTCCAGCCCTGTTAAAAGAGATTCCAGATCCACCCATAGCTATATATATAGCAGGCAACCCCGAACTACTCTGGCAACCACAGCTCGCCATGGTAGGCAGCCGCAATCCGAGCCCCAGTGGCCGTGATACCACATATGAATTCGCAAAACATCTAGCTCAAACAGGACTCACCATAACCAGCGGCTTTGCTACCGGCATAGATACCGCGGCTCATTCTGGTGCCATCGCCGCTAATGGCAATACGATTGCCGTTATGGGAACAGGCCTTGATACCTTCTACCCAAAACAAAATCACCGACTTGCCGAAGAAATCCTACAAAACAATGGTGCCCTTATCTCAGAATTCCCCATCGGCACGCCCACCAAAGCCAATAACTTCCCGATCCGCAACCGTATCGTTAGCGGCCTGAGTCTCGGCACTCTAGTCATCGAAGCTACACTACGCAGCGGTTCACTGATTACTGCGCGCCTTGCGGGATCACAGGGGCGCGAGGTCTTTGCTATCCCTGGCTCGATACATAACCCATTAGCACGCGGCTGCCATCAGCTCATCAGACAGGGAGCCAAACTTGTCGAAACCGCCCAAGATATTATCGAGGAATTAGGGCCATTAGCAGCCAGTCTCACTCCGCAATCTACAACTACCCCAGAAACGACAATCAAAGACAACACAACATCAACGCTTGATCCGGATTATAAGAAACTGCTAGAGTATATTGGGTATGAGGCCACGCCAATTGATCTATTAGTCACCAATAGCGGGTTTTCTACCAATAACATATCATCCATGCTCTTGATTTTAGAGCTACAAGGACATATAACAACAGTTCCTGGAGGATATGCTAGAATAAAATACAAAGCATGCGAGCAAATATGAAAAACAAAAAAACAATGCGCGAAAATATGTTAAATGTCCTGATGTATCTGTTTGAAAACCATATGCAAGACAACTGCGAATTAACTATTAACCGCGATCAATTAGTTTCTGAACTTAATCAAATCGGCTTCCATCAAGAGACAATTAACCAAGCACTAAATTGGCTTGAAGGTCTTGCTAAGCAAGAAGAAACAATGCTAACCGCATCACCACAAAAATCATCTGTACGTATTTTCAGCAAAGAAGAGATGATTAAAATGGATGCGCAATGTCGCAACCAATTAATGCATCTTGAAAAACTCGGCATTCTCACCACTGAAACACGCGAGATTGTCATCAATCAAATAATGCAACTAGATCGCATCGAAGTAGATCTCGGACAAGTTAACTGGGTAGCTCTCATGGTTTTATTTAATCAACCTGATCAAAAAAATGCGCTATCATGTCTCGAACATTTAGTTCTAAGTGACACACAAGGGAATATGCAGTAGATGAAAAACTTAGTAATCGTAGAATCTCCAGCTAAAGCCAATACCATAAAAAAATACCTCGGCAAAGGTTATCAGGTTTTAGCATCATATGGCCATGTGCGTGACCTTATCCCTAAAGAGGGCGCCGTTGATACCGCCAACGACTTTGCTATGCGCTACCAATTAATTGAGCGCAATAAAAAACACTTTGATGCTATCGCCAAAGCGATGAAAAATTCTGACGCTTTACTATTGGCAACTGATCCTGACCGCGAAGGTGAAGCTATTTCCTGGCATATTTATGAAATCCTTAAAGGCAAAAAACTCCTAAAAGATAAAGAGGTGCACCGCGTAGTTTTCCATGAGATCACCAAAAATGCGGTAAAGGCCGCCGTCGAAAATCCACGCGAACTTTCTATGGATTTAGTCGACGCGCAACAAGCACGTCGCGCTTTAGATTATTTAGTTGGCTTTAATTTATCACCCCTACTATGGAAAAAAATTCGCCGCGGATTATCCGCTGGCCGCGTACAAAGCCCAGCGCTACGCATGATCGTTGAGCGCGAAGAAGAAATTGAGAAATTTATTCCACAAGAGTATTGGACGATAGTTACCAATACTGAGGCGGATAAACATGCATTTACTGCACGCCTCACTCAATATAAAGGTGAGAAAATACAACAGTTTTCACTCACCAATGAGAAGGATGCGAAAAAAGCGGAGAGCGTACTACTAAAAAGCTCCGACGGAAAATTAACTGTCAGCAAAGTCGAGAAAAAACAACGCAAACGTAATCCAACACCACCTTTTATCACCTCTACCTTACAGCAGGAAGCAGCCCGCAAACTTGGCTTTAGCGCCAAACGCACCATGCGCGTTGCGCAACAACTTTACGAGGGAGTTGAAACTGACGAGGGCTCTGTTGGTCTTATTACCTACATGCGTACAGACTCGGTAAATTTAGCGCAAGAAGCGTTAAACGAAATTCGCGAATTAATCGTTGCGAAATTTGGCAAAGAAAACCTACCAGAGACAGCAAACTTTTATAAAACTAAATCAAAAAATGCTCAAGAAGCGCATGAGGCGATTCGGCCAACTGCAGCTAAACACCTACCAGAAGAGATAAAGACATTTCTCTCTGAAGACCAATATAAACTTTACAGCCTAATCTGGAAACGCACAGTTGCCAGTCAAATGGTACAAGCATTAATTGACACTGTTGCTGTTGATTTAAGTTGCGGCAAGAATAATACCTTCCGCGCTAATGGCTCAACAATTGTCAAACCAGGTTTCATCACGGTCTACCAGGAAGATCATGACGATAAAAAAAGCAGCGATGACGATGAGAAGATTCTCCCGCCAATGCAAGAAGGCGATCTCATTGATTTATTAGCACTTGTCACAACACAACACTTTACCGAGCCACCACCAAGATATTCTGAAGCCAGTTTAATTAAATCATTAGAAGAGCACGGCATTGGTCGTCCATCTACTTATGCCTCCATTATTTCGACAATTCAAGATCGTGGCTATGTGATTCTAGAAACCAAACGCTTTATTCCAACTGATGTTGGTCGCATTGTGAATAAATTCTTAACTAAATATTTCACAGAGTATGTCGATTATAATTTTACCGCCGACTTAGAAGATCAATTAGATGATGTGGCACGCGGCGAAGCTAAATGGATTCCTTTATTAAAGAAATTTTGGACTCCATTCAAAAAATTAATTGAGAAAATAGATAAAACCGTTGAACGTAAAGATGTCACTCAAGAAATTATTGAGGAAAAATGTCCACAATGCGGCAAACCTCTCTCTATTCGCCTCGGACGCAGCGGTTGTTTCATAGGGTGTACTGCATATCCAGATTGTGACTATACACGCAACATAGAAGATTCTGTACGCGAAGAACCAGAGATAGTCGAAGACAGAGTCTGCCCACAATGCAAATCACAGCTGATTATCCGCAAAGGCAAATACGGGAAATTTATTGGCTGCAGCAACTATCCAAAATGTAAATTTATAGAACCCCTAGAAAAACCAACTGACACTGGCGTTAAATGCCCAGCGTGCAAAAAAGGCTCAATGCTAAAAAGAAAATCTCGTAAGGGTAAAATTTTCTATTCCTGTTCAGAATACCCTAAATGCAAATATGCGACTTGGAACGAACCAATTAATGAACCATGCCCAAAATGTAACTGGCCCATTTTAACTATAAAAGAAAACAAAAAGGGTAAATTCAAAATCTGTCCACAAAAAGAGTGCGATTACTCAGAAACACTAGAAGATTATTCATGACAATTGAGCAACAAATAGAACAAGCTGTAAGCATCATGAAAAATGGCGGCGTTATTGCTTACCCTACCGAAGCAGTTTTCGGCCTTGGCTGCGACCCATTTAACGAACAAGCTGTACAACACATTTTAGAATTAAAACAACGTGATACCAGCAAAGGACTGATCATAATCGCTGCTAGCTGGAAACAGATAAAGGATTTTGTACAACCAGTGCCGGAACTATTATTCCGACAAATTCAAGCTACCTGGCCAGGACCTACAACCTGGATTTTTCACACCAAACCCGGCTTCCCACAATGGGTAACCGGAAAACATAATTCTGTAGCAATAAGAGTCACCGACCACCCAATCGCCAAAAGTATTTGTGAACAATTTAATGGCCCAATAATTTCAACTAGCGCTAACCTTGAAGGTCAAGCACCAGCAAAAACCACTAACGAAGTTCAAACAATATTCAACGACAAATTAGATTTAATTATTGACGCCAAAGTTGGCGACGAAGAAAAACCAACTACAATTTATAGCGCAACTACCGGCCAAAGAATTCGTTAGGAGTATATTATGCAATTATCTCTGCCCCAGCACACTGGGTAACAACCCCGTTCTCAATCCAGCTCCGCAGTTCGCCACCCGACATACGCACCATGATGTATCAGCCCCATTACCATAGAATCTGGGACTGTTGCAATCTATGAGATATTGCTTGTACAAGATCAATACGATAAAATTCTATGATCGATAAAACAGGAGAAAAAACATGGGTAAGGACCTCATCGGACGACGGCAAGAAATGAATGCGTTCAAGCCGAAAAAAAGCTTACAATCTCCCGCAGAAAATAAATATAAACCGTTTACTAGCCAACAAATACCAATTTACTATGGCGGTGAAATTTCTAGCCGCATTTTCGAACCCAATATCGAAGGACCGTTAAACACTCTCTTTTTCTTTCCTGGCACCGCTTTTATTGCAAATGCTCCTGACGTAGATAAAATTATATGTGACAACTTATGCGTTAACTTAAAATGTCGCGTTATACTCTCCTATCCTGCATTAGCGCCTGAAAATAAATACCCCTCCCCTTATAACAATGCTGTCGCCGTAATAAACCATTTTTTACAGCAAAAAATGATAGAACTAAATAAAATTGCACTTGGTGGTTATAGCTCCGGTGCTTTAATAGCATTATTAGTCTGCTTAAAATCCATACGACTCAATCTCCCAATAGCTATAACGCAGCTTATATTACTAGCCCCTCCTGTCAACCTCGAAGCCATTATGGCAATGAATAGCGTTCCAGATGAAGAAGTAATCAAACTTAAATTCTTTAAAGAATTTGTAAAGAATTTTCTGCCAAACCATATTAAACCAGAATATCCCGGAGTCTCACCTGCACACAACCCTCTCTCAACACTACAACAATTACCTCC
>JAGLTR010000038.1 GCA_023135155.1 Gammaproteobacteria bacterium | reverse complement strand
GTAAGCGGTAATTCACCCACCCATTGACTATTTATCAGCTGCAATATTTTTAAAATTAAACGGCATTAGCTTTTCATATTGCTCCAGCGTTTCACAAGCAGGTATTTTTGTTAGAGTATTGCGTAACCAATCATACGGATCTACCTGGTGGGCTTTACAGGTTTCAATCAAACTAAAAATATTTGCAGCTGCATGTGCACCATTTGTGCTGTTAGCAAACAACCAGTTCTTACGACCAACGGCAAATGGCTTTATAGCTCTTTCCATCTTATTGTTACTGATGTCAAGTCGACCATCTTTAAGATATTTCAGCAACTTTGGCCATTGGCTCAGCGTGTAATTAATAGCTTTACCAAGCAGTCCTTGTGGTGCCGTCTTATCCTGTAATTCATCAAGCTTGGCTTTTATTTTGTTGATAACATCAGGTGCGTGCTCATTACGATATGTATGCGCTTGTTCCGATGTGAGCTCGTTCGTCGTTATTGCTTTCTCGATTTTAGCCAAGCGTTGGATTTGCTTAATAAACCAATCCGCCATGCCTGTCTTCTTGCTCACTTTTGCAGCATCCGAAAATAATCATAAGTACTATGCATTAAACCTACTGCTAATGGCGCACCTAACAAAATACTAAGCACATACGGATTATATAGAGATTCCGCCAACAATTGCTTATTACCTCGAGAAGAAAATAACGTTTCAAATAAACCCCGCTCATTTCGATAATCAGGATAAGCATAATAATCGATAAAATCTTGAATAAAAAAAGAAACCAATAAAGCATCCCACACATACTTTACTAATTTATCAGTATGCGAAAAAGCACCAGCTGCTTTTGCATGACGAAAATGTTTTGTTGGAACAGCAATGTTTCTAGACCATCGATGAGTAAACATGAAGACTAAAGCTTTTCTAGCAATATTGTCTGTTAAAAGCCAACGAATAAAACGTGAGTGTGGCTTGATTCGTAAGATACGGTCTAATTCAGCAAAATTAATTTGATCAGCACATATAAGCAAAGATGCATCATTTTTTTTTGAAGAAGGTGTTACCCCAGATTCAACGTTCAAAACATCTAACAATACACTATTATTGGATGATTCTATTTTATCCTCAACTTCATTATTAACACTGCTCGATTCTGTCGACAGTTCTTCAAATACTTCTAATTCAATCGCTTTTTGCATATCAGATAAAAGCGGCGTACGGTTACAAGCATCCCGTCCTTCTGGCAATGCGGTTTCATCATCTAAAACATGACCATCTTCTACAGACTCTTCGCCCATCACATCTATTTGCCGATGATATGCAGACAGCAACCCATTCTTAGGCGCTTTTTTTGAAGATAGAAGAATAAAATTCAAACCTAGGGCGTTAAGTTCAAGGCGCATAGATCTAAAATATCTTTCTACTCTTTTCGAAAACACCACATTATTTGTATTTTTAATATCTAGAGATGGGCCTTTCTGAAAATCAATACTTTGAGATTCTTCTAAATCCTCGTAAGCAACATAGTCACTATCAATCTCATCAATCTCTTCTAATTCGATTAGATTACGTAGCTCGATCCGTTTATCTTGCTGTTTTTTAGGCATATTACCCCCAGATTAGCACTGACTTATTACCAACCAGTTATCAAGATGACCTTCCTGTTCAGAAATGATTAGAGAGTAACAAGCATAATTATTGCGCAAGAATTTATCATACTTTCTTTTCCTAGACTACAAGGATTTTGTTGAATTGCCGGTAATAATCGTTGCTGCCATGTGCTCTTATACGATTCAGGACGCACAATAATTAGATTTCAGCGAAAGAGAGAAACGATCAAAATTGCTTAGTGACCAACATTTGCGCTTCTAGCTTATAACCGCAGACTTCCAATCTGGAGCAACTTACCGCCCTTGCTAACCGCGCAACCGCTGTCATAACCTTATACATTTTCGTGGTTTAGCACTAAATCACAACCATAAAATTAATTAAACCTATTTATCATCTTCTATGACAATCGCTGGCTGACCTGTAACACTTTCAGCAACCATAACAACAACCATTGCTTGACTCGCATTCTTTACAGCACTTAAATCAAAACCAGAATTTTTCACATAAAACAAATTAGAGCTACCTTGAATGCGTTTTATAACACCTGACGCTACTCCACTGCTAATGGCTTTACAGGCATCAGTAAACGGACTTTTCTTATTTAAACAAAAGCTGTTATCAATAACATAGCCACTTTTAGCATCAGATTGTGAAGCCGGAACTACTTGATAAATTATAGAGCCCCCAGAACTTTGTTTTGTCGGCGTAAAACTACCATCGGCATTTTTTTGCAATGTAATACTACCGACCGACACAGCCAAACAAGAGAATGAAAAACAAAAAGCGAAAAAAAACAAACTGAATGAAACGATAATTTTTTTCATAACCAACTCCTTAGGTAACTGGGCTTACGCCCGCAAATCTCCTTACAAGTTTCAGTGTAGCACTAGATTCGCATTAATCACTGATAATCCCGTAAAGTTTGTGTTTTAAACGTCCTAGCACCTGCGCTAACCCCCTATTCCAAGCCCTAACTAGGCTTGCGGAGTCCTTACGCACCAGAGGCACACGCGCTTGATAGGTCTGATCAAGCATAACCGTCGGTCTTTTGCCTGATCTTGTCAAAATAAAGTGAATCGCGGTAACACCGTATGGACGCTTACTATTGCGATAATCGGCATAGAGCTTCGTAACTTCGCCAGAAAGCATATAGTGCGTAGCAATATTATTCCCAATACCACCGACATAGCCAAATAATTTACTATGGCGCAGATAATCCACCACGATCTGATTAATCTGTTCAGCTGGTGGATTAAAAAAGATATTGTAATAATCACGCGTAAAATGCATTACTGATGTGCGATAAACAAAACTCGAGCTAGCAAACTGCGGCAAAACACCAATATTCATCACTGCAATTTTATCATCTGAAGCATGATGATGACTCGGATTAGGCATAGCGACATGCAACGCATATGTCTGACGCTGCGGATAAGGTGTGGACACACAACCGGACAATAAAAAACTACCGGACAATGCCAATAAAATAAATTTATTCTTAATCATAACTTCCCTGGATTTAGTTTTGGTGGCGCCTTACCAAATATAACCGAAGACGAAAACGCTCGAGCTCGCTCTGATAAAGCATCTAAATTATTCGTAATATTTTGCAGGTTATTAACTGTGCCAACAACCTGGCCATGCGTCTGTGCCAACATATTATCCAAACGATGTGACGCACGCGCCGCTGTTGTAAAGAAATCCTGAGCACTATTCACCATTTTTTGTAATTTTAACTTACTGAATTTGCGCATTAGATTCTGCACATTATCACTAAAATAAGCCAAAGTACTAACTGTCGAAGGAATATAATAATGTTTCGGCTTCCAAGTAATAGGCAAAACAGTCTGGGCATTTTGGTCAACAAAATCTAATTCGAGGTATGCAGTACCAGTCAAACCTTGCAGGGCCAGTTTTACCCGCAAACCATTAGCAATATCCTGCGTCAACTCCCGCTTAATATCCTCATTTGATGCGCCAAGAAAAAACTTGGGTTTAATCGCCATTAAAACATAAATATAACGATTATGTTTTCTATCCTGAAAATGATTCTCTATCTTATAAACACTGTCGACCGCTGCAATCCCTTTTACGGTACCTATATCCATACCTAGATATTTCACTGCAGAACCAACTGTTACGCCTTGCACTGACTCATTAAAATAGGTCTCGACATAAACAACGCGTTTAAACAGCATTCCCGAACCAAAAACAATAATGGCGATTACGATAAGAATGATACCGGTAATAACAAAACTACCGATACGCGTATAATTAACTTGTCTACTTTCTTGCATCTTTCCTTAAGTCTCCCGCGCAAAGAACTTCCTGACAAATACATTATCACATTTCTGCGCTAATGTCCTGGGGTCACCAGTCGCTGCAATCTTACCTTCATGCAGCATAATAACCCTGTCAGCAATCGCATTAATACTAGGCAACTCATGTGACACCACAACAAATGTAATCCCAAGCTTTGCCGCCAAATCTATGATCAACTTATCAAGCTGAGCCGAAATAATCGGATCAAGCCCAGCCGATGGCTCATCAAGAAACAGTATTTGTGGATCTAAAACCATCGCCCGTGCAATTGCGGCGCGTTTACGCATCCCGCCACTTAGCTCAGCCGGCATAAAGGTCACAAAATCCTCAAGACCAACCATACATAATTTATTTACCGCAATACTATTCATCGCGTCAATTGGCAATTTAGTAAACTCTTCCAACGGAAAACGTACGTTTTCTATCAGATTCATCGAGCCGAAAAGCGCCCCACCCTGATACATAACTCCAAACTTACGCAAAATATTTTGCCGCCCCTCGCCAAAAGCGGTCACAATATCCTCGCCAGCAATACAAATTTCACCCTGAGCTGGTTTCTGCAAACCAATAATCTGATTCATCACCGTAGTTTTACCACTACCAGAACCACCAAGAATTACAAATATTTCACCTCGGTTAACATCAAAACTAATATCATTAATTATTGTGCGCTCATCATACTTAACGACTAAATTGCGTACTTGTATGACTGCTTTTTCCTCTGTCACGCTAAACCCCTAACACATAATAAATAGTGGCAAAAATACCATCGACGATAACAATCATAACTAAACTCGCAACAACTGCCTGCGTTGTAGAATTACCAACGGCGCTCGCGCCAAAACGTGTCTTCAAACCATGCATACAACCAACAGATGCAATTACAAAACCAAAAGCAATAGCTTTTAGCATACCGCCAACTAAATCTTTTAACGGCACAGCACTATAAAGCTGGTGCATAAATATCGGGAAATTATAACCCAAAGAACGCGTAACTAAACTTGCACCCACCAGTCCAAAAAAAATAAGAAAAATATTTAACAACGGCGTCATTAACGTCGTTGCCATAATACGAGGAATCGTCAAAAAACGTACGGGCTCAAGCCCCATGGTAGTTAACGCATCTAGCTCCTGATCAATTTTCATCGTACCAATCTCAGCAGCAAATGCTGAAGCCGTGCGACCCGCTAATATTACCGCGGTCATCAATGGCCCCATCTCTTTCACTAAACCTATACCAACCAGATTAATAATATATATCTGCGCGCCAAAACGCCCAAGTGGAACTGCTGATTGAAAAGCTGAAATCAGGCCGACAAGAAAACCTATCAAAACAATAATAGGTAGCGCATTAGGGCCAACATCTTCGAGTATATACCAAAAATCCTTCCAACGAATTGTTTTGGGCCGCATTAATGATTGAAATAAATAATAACTAACCATACCAACAAAAGTAATATTGTCACGAACATTACCTAAAAAGTTTACAAAAATCCTACCAATAGTCATGGTGATTTCTTGTGGAGGCATTTCATGATCGGATGGCTTATGAGAGGAATTAGTAATAGCATTGATTAATTCTTCATGCCGAGCAGTAAGACCCTTTAATTCAAATTCTCGTTCAGCCTCACTCTGCCGTTTTTTGATCTCCAAGAGCAAGGCGATCGCAGCACTATCACAATAGCTCAAACCACTAACATCAACAGCAAAAATCTCAGGAGTATGCAGATCTAACAGTTTTAAACAACGACGCCAATAATCAGCCACAGAATCTAAATCTAACCTACCTGCAAAAGCCACAACCACACGCTCTGAGTTTGCATCCTTTACCGTCATGTAGGCCTTATTTTCCATAGGCGCAATATATCATAACGTTGTGATAGTGACCATAAAGGCCTGAGAATAACACTCTGGGACTGTTGCAAACTCTGATAACCGTGTTTTTTATCAGCAAATACGTTATCATGCGCCCCGAATAATTAACCATTTCCAGGAGAATATAGTATGGCGAAAAAAGCTTTTTATGCTCAGTCTGGCGGCGTTACCTCTGTGATCAATGCCTCTGCTTGCGGCGTTATCGAAACTGCCCGTAAAAACAACATCGAAGTCTATGCTGGACGCGATGGTATTATCGGCGCCCTTAAAGAGGACCTGATTGATACATCAAAAGAGAGTGCCGAAGACATTACAGCACTAAAATATACACCCTCTGGTGCTTTTGGTTCTTGTCGTTACAAACTTAAAGGTATTGAGGAAAATCGCGCCGAGTATGAGCGCCTAATTGAAGTCTTTGCTGCCCACGATATCGGCTACTTCTTCTACAACGGTGGCGGCGATTCACAAGACACAGCATATAAAGTTTCCCAAATTGGTGCGAAATTAGGTTATCCATTAACCTGTATTGGTGTCCCTAAAACTGTTGATAACGATCTTCCATTCACTGACTGCTGCCCTGGTTTTGGTTCAGTTGCAAAATATGTTGCAACCTCCATTCGTGAAGCTAGCTTTGATGTAGCATCTATGTCCACAACCTCCACAAAAGTATTTGTCATGGAAGTTATGGGCAGACACGCTGGCTGGATTGCAGCCGCAGGTGGCTTAGCCGCCGAAAAAGCTTCAGATGGCCCACACATTATCTTATTCCCTGAGGTGGCATTTGATAAAAAACGCTTCTTAAAACGTGTTGATGAGTGCGTGAAGGCATATGGTTACTGTGCAATCGTTGTATCTGAAGGCACACAATATGCTGATGGCAAGTTTTTAGCTGACGCTGGCGTTAAAGATGCCTTCGGTCACACGCAATTAGGTGGTGTGGCTCCTGTTGTCGCTCAAATGGCTAAAGATGCTCTAGGTTATAAATACCACTGGGCTGTTGCTGATTATCTACAACGCGCCGCACGTCACATTGCATCGAAAACGGATGTTGAGCAAGCATACGCCATGGGACAAGCCGCGGTTGAACTTGCGCTAGCTGGCAAAAACAATGTCATGCCAATTGTGGTGCGTGATAGCGATACACCATACAAGTGGCATGTTGATAACGTTGAGCTTGTGAGTGTTGCTAATGTAGAAAAGATGATGCCAAAAGAGTTTATTACTGAAGATGGTTTTCACATTACTGATGCGTGTCGCAAATATTTACTACCTTTAATTCAAGGGGAAGACTTCCCTCCATTTAAAGACGGCATGCCGGATTATGTTGTCTTACAAAAAATTGCGGTAGCAAAGAAATTAAACAAGGAATTTATCGTAAAATAGTTCTAGCAAAAAAGCCTCCCTTTTCAGGGAGGCGTTGCTTGCTAATTTTATTTAAGCTGGTTATATATTAATCACAACTTGCGAAGCAATTATTAATACCGAGATCAAAATAATAAGCAGCAAAACTCCTCTTCCACCAACAACCTTATATCGACTATCTATTTTTTCCTTACGCCCTCGCCACACCATTAATGCAGGCAGGATGCCATGCAAGATCGCCACGAAAATACCCGCATAACTTAGAGCTAAGATAAAACCTTTTGGATAGAGCAAAACAAAAACAAATGGTGGAACAAAAGTAATCAGTGCTAATAACGCTTTGCCCGCAACCGTTTTATCAATTGCAAAACCATCTGACAGGAAATCAAAGAGGCTAAATGCCACCCCTAAAAATGAACTAGCAATTGCAAACGCAATAAATATTTCAGCGCCATAGGTCACAACGCCACTATGTGACAGTGCAGCTAAACTCTGCGTGATTTTTGTTGCCGGATCGCCACTTTTGAAAATCGCCAAAAGCCCGTGTCCACCATGAATTGGGATAATACCAAAAACAATCATCTCCCAAACCACATAAACAACCAGAGGAATTAGGCTCCCACCTAAAATAACTAGTTTGAGTTTTTTGATATCATCACGTAGATACACCCTAAGGCTTGGAATAGTAATGTGATATCCAAAAGATGTCGCCGCGATTGTTAATGCGGAAAACATAACCCGCGGCTCGGCAAATGACAACTGATGAAAATGAATATGCGGAAGCGCAATTACAAATAAAATAACATAAGCAGCAATCAGCCCGAATAATAAAGCGCGGCCAAGATAATCGACAAACCTCGCACCACAATATATGACAATACCAACAAGCAATAAAAGCGGAATCGGCGTAAACCATGCGGTTAGATGTACATTAAAAATGTTGGCGGCGCTGCCTGCCAACAAATCACCCGCCCCAGAAAGATATGCTGCCATTAACGAATATAACAATAGCAAATAACTGACCCAGGTTATGCCTTCCCCGGCTTTACCTAATGTTGCTTTACTCATTGAGATAAAATTCGCACCAGCAGGCAAATTAATATTAGCTTCTAATACTAACAATCCGGTGTAGTACATCACTGCCCAAACAGCAACTAATAAAATAATTGAATAGAAAAACCCGCAACCAGCAGTAGCCACAGGCAAAGCCAACATGCCAGCACCGATACAAGTACCAGCGACCAAAAACGCAGCTCCAATAACTCGACCTAATTGCATAAACTTCCTCAGTTAATCCACTTCAATTTTTACAACAACTTTCAAAACATCACTGGCATTATCCAAATAACAACATGGCATATGACCATCGTGTGGATAAAAAACACAAAAATCACCCGCCTGAAGATGGATAGCGGTCACATAATTAGGACACTGATAAAACATACAGTCAGTTGCAACATCATAATCTTGCATTAACACTAAATCATCCAGAAAGGCGTGCCCTATTATTTCCGCACCAGATGCAATATATTGCACATCAATATATTTTTTATGCACCTCTATTTTACCATCGTTAAATGGCTGCGAAACATAGCGTTGCACAATATAAAATATCCTATCGCTAATTTCATATTTCCCGTCTTTAACAGCAGAGAAATCAGTGTTCTTTAATAACTCCAAGGCTTTACAAATATTAGCACTTAGACTTGCGTATGATTGCATATTCTCTATTTTATCAACTATCATAATTTTCTCAAAAACAGCAATGGATCAACTCTGGTTTGATTTAGACTAACACCCAAATGCAAATGCGGGCCAGTTGAGCGCCCAGTGGAACCAATTCTGCCAATAATCTGACCACGACGTACATACTCACCAGAATGGACTAGAATCTTATTTAGATGGCAATAGATTGTGATCAATCCCTGCCCATGATCCAGCATAATAGTATGACCGGTAAAATAATAACGTCCGTCATTTAAGACAACACCACTTGCCGGCGCTTTAACAACTCGCCCTCTGGGAGCAGCAATATCAAGCCCACGATGCCGACCCTTTTCGACACCATTATAAAAACGCCGCACACCAAACACTCCTGAAATACGCCCTTTTACTGGCCACAAAAAGCGCATATTAATATTATTGTGCCTACGCCAATGCGCAAAGCCAGCATTAATTATTTTACGCTCTCGCTTTAAACGCCCATAAAAACTCTTAGGTGGAACAATATATTTCTTTTTGCTTTTACGCAATTTGATATGCTGCTTAGGATAGCTCTTATACTTAATTTTTAGCGCCAATTGTTGGCTATTAACAATCAGATAATCGATCCCTGGCTTTACCGTTAATGGAATACCAACAACCGCTATCCAGCGACCACGTTTTTTCAATAATAAAACTTTATGTTGATGATAAAATACTTGCGGACGCGTTTTAAAACCCTTATGCAAAGGCACCACTGCGACACCACCAGGCACTAATGATACCTGCGGTAAAGCACCTCCAAAACAGTTAATAGAAAATAAAAACAACAGCAAAAGATATAATCTTTTATTTAACAGCATCTCATACCCCATTCATAAATAGTTACGATTAAATATACCAATCTGGATCAATATCATCACTAGTCATCGGCTCAACAACCAGCTCAGTCTCATCACCGTTCGGCTTAATCACTTTTACAATAATCTCAGCAGCATCACGCCCAGATGAAAAACGCCCCATTATTCTAGCCGCGAATTTAAGATCATCATCACTGATATCCCCAACTAACAGCACAGCTGGTCCTGGATGACTCTCAGGGTGTAAGCTAATATATTGCTTGCGATAGCACTCGAGAACATCGTTCTCACTCTCATTTCTACCAATAATCATTTTGAAATGCGCCCGCGGCCGAAGATGTCTCCCCACTTTTAGCAAGGCAATCTCATCTTGCGTATAATCCTTATTGCCACTCATCTTCCACAAATCCTGCAAACGATCACAAAACTTATCATCGCAGAGCAAACAACCCCCAGCTGGTTGCGGATAATCCTTAAATCCAAATTTACGCGCCAACTCTATTTGCGGTTTACGCGTCCTCCCACTAATTCCATATAGTTTCTCACGCTCAACCCACCCCTCCTTTTCAGGCTTGGTAAGCGGTAAAAGTTTTGCGCACAAAGGCCGCAATAAGAGATCTTCAGCACCCGACTCATTCGCCACCACTGGCATAGTATCAATGCGCTGTGATTTTGGCCGCTGTCCTACCACTTCACCTGTAACCACAAAATCAAAATCGTGTTCGAGCGCCCATACCAAAGCTTTATTGACCATGAAAATCTTACAATCTAAACAGGGATTAAGATACGCACCATAACCATGCTTAGGTTCAGCAACGAGCGCTTGAAACTCAGCAACTACATCAACGATGTGCAGCTTAATACCCAACATATCAGCAATTTTCTGTGCACTTGCACCATCACCAGCAAACCCGATAATAAAATGTATACCTTCAACATGCAGACCCTGTTCCAACATAACTTTTGCCGCCAGTAAAGAGTCTAAGCCCCCAGACATTAAGGCAAGCACACGCCGCTGTTTATTCATAAATTTTCCACCTAACCTTTAAGACGCAGTAATAATATCTTACCTTGCAACCTATTCAAACCAATTCGCAAAACATCGTTCTTAGTAACACGAGAATCTGCTCGCTCAGTCCATAGATTTACCACCTTATGTCCGGCATAACCTTTATGAATAGCCTTAATATCATGCAACCTAATCCGCTCAACAACTGGCGTATCACCAAAATTTAGCGCCGTAATTTCATAACCCAAATTGCGCGGCAATTTATGCAGCATTATAACCACACCTTTATGCTGTGTGCGCGGCACTGCAATTTGTTGCGAAAAAGCAATCCCATATTTTTTGCGAATTACCAACATATGCTTTATTTGCGATACAAAAGATTTAGGATTCTTTAATTGCTGCAAAATAGGGCCATATAACGTCGATGCTTTTGGAATACCATCTTTTGATTGCTTAGCTTTAGCATCATAATTCAATAAATCATACGCGCCTCGATTAACCCAGCGATAATCCCCATCTTTAACAAGGTTTTTTATACGAATTATTTTCAGCGGCAAAGCCCCAACCAAATCCCAACCGGAAAGACCGAAAATGCCAGGCTGCATCGCATTAAACATTGCTAATAACATATGCCCCTGTAAAACACGTTTTTTCTGCCCGGCCGTCATATGATAAATATTCTTAATACCAAAGCGACTAGCAAGCAAACCAACAAATGTGGTACATAAACCATTACCTGATAACCGATTGTATGGAGTTTTAGGGCCTATAGCCAATTTATGCATCTGCGATACAATTAAAGTACGCAGCTGTTTGCCCGTCAGAGTCCGAGAGCCATATTTAAATTTAGTTCTCGGGTGATCTGCATAGTGAACAAGCTCGTAGGTTATTTCATCATGATTCTGCATATCATGAATTAATTTATTCGGACTTATCCCATACAATCTTTCTAAACGCATACTTAAACGTAAAAAACGTGCGTCTCCTGTTAATGCAGCATGCTCAACCGCTGGTCGCGTAATAAAATCATAAGAAAGATCAGGACCATTAATACTAAAATCGTGAATAGCATCAAGGGTTAAATTTAACTCCTGAAATGACCATCCACCTAACTTGCGAATTAAACCAGCGATATTATCACTTGCAGTCACAGATAACGGATGTCCTTCTGACCAGGCTTTAACTGTTCCTGGTTTACGTTCAATACCTAAAAATGGGTTTGCGTCTAAACGTAATATTTTCGCCCCCAAACCATCAATACTTTTAATTATATCACCAGCCTCAATACGCTGTGCCGCAAACGATGGATCCAACCAATTCATCGTCGGCTGCCCCTGTTTAAAATAATGCAGATACACCCAGCGCCTTGTTACACCATCAACACCTTTAATCGGTGCAGTTGCATCCCAACCAGTCAAAGGTTTAGTTGATCCCGGAACCGAAAAAAGTACGCGCTGTAAATGCCCAGGGATATAACCCTTTTGTGTTAAAGTAGTAACCTCAGCTGGCGTCAAATTGGCACTCACCCAAATATTTTTCACAGACGGCAACAAATTCCAGTCTTGTTTCTTAATTTGTACTAAATCGTAAATACCGGGGTAGCTTTTATAATTACGCTCTGCTAATAAAAAGTCAGCACCTTTGCCCGTATGACCAGGCACAATATCGCCCGCAATTAAACCATGATATTCTTTCGCCGTAGCAACCATAGCGCGATATTGCTGTGCAACTCCAAATCTCGGATCCAAATTAAAACTAATACGATCAAACCAACCATCAACAGTTGGCGTATGTTTATATTTCACAATCCCGCCAGCTAACTTCATAGGTCCCGTATGCAAAACCCTTATGCCAATTTTAGAAAAAACCTGCCATAACTTTTTATCACCCAAAAACTGCAATATATTTTGTCCTGGCTTGGTAATCATCGCACTAGGATAAGCGCTAAACCAAACCGGTCCTGCCTTAACTGCCGCCTGCGACTGTGGCATCGCATAAGGGTGGCGCCACTGCAAACTATGGCCGGATATTTTTCGAGCCAACTTACTAGAATTAAATAAAAGTGATTGCTGCTCTAACCAATTAACATATTTCTTACCACTATACTCACCAGCCTGCGCTTGCCCTACCATCAAGAACACCCCAATAAATAGGCAACAATAAATCCGTCGAGACCCCATAAACACTCCGTCTAATTATTTTCTTAAAAGTGTAAAACCTTACCCTGCAAAGCTGCGAGCTTAATATTTATAATCCCCGACTTCTTAATCAAAGAATCAGTTTCAGAGCACAACAAATCAACAACTTTTTTACCCACAAAATCACCTATATTTAAACCATCAATCTTGCGCGCATCAAGTTTTAGCACCACCGCCTTATCAGAGAAGTTCAACGCCGTTATCTCATACCCCAAGTTTTCAGGCAGCTGATGCACCAGGATTACTGCTCCCTTCGCACGCACCTTCGGCACTGCAATCTGTTCAGCGACATCAATCTTATATTCCTTACGTACATCTAGCATTCTCTTAACCTGAGCTACAAACGACTCTTCATCTCGCAGCTGATCTGGAATTGGACCGTATAGCATCTGCGCCTTAGGCACACCTTCTGCTGACTTTGTTTCGCTAGGACTATTATTTAACAAATCGTATGCGCCACGATTAATCCATCGATAATCACCATCACGAGTCCACTCCTCAATCTGTTCCAATGGTAAAGGCAATGCTCCAACCAGATCCCAACCTGATAACCCAACAACACCCGGCTGCATAGCATTAAACATAACCATCAAAAGATGCGCGCGCTTAACCTCATCTTTCTCTGCATCTGATAAGTTATAAATATCAGTGATACCTTTTCGTGCCGCAATCAAACCTACAAATGTAGTACACAATCCATTACCAGACAGTCTGTTATATGGTGTTTTACGACCAATCGCCATTTTCTCCATCTGTTTTACAATTTTATTACGTAAATCCTTACCAGCGACCTTACTGCTAGCATAATTAAATTTCTCTGTTGCATGTTCAACAAAATGTACGAGCTCATAAGTTATCTCATCATGGTTCTGCATATCATGAATTAAAGCACGTGGATTAATATTGTATTCACGCATTAACTGCAACATAAAACGTAAGAAGGTTGCATCTTGTGTCAAAATAGCATGCTGCAATGCGGGACGAGAAATAAAATCATAAGATAAATCTGGACCATATTCACCATATGTACGAATTGCATCTAAGGTTAGATTCAATTCTTGGAATGACCAACCACCTAACTTACGCACAAACCAAGCAATATTATTGCTTGAACTGACTGACAATGGATGGTCTTCAGACCAAGCTTGATGCGAATCTGGTTTACATTCGATACCTAAAAATGGATTAGCATCAAGACGCACAATTTTATTACGCAAAACATGAATGCTTTTGATCACATCTCCGGCGATAATACGCTCGGCAGCGTGCGCAGGATCCAACCAATTCATTGTTGGCTGCCCCGCCTTAAAATAATGTAAATAAACCCAACGACGTATCTCACCATCAACACCAAGAACTTCTCCTGTCGCATCCCAACCGGTCATCTGTCTTTTTGCCCCAGGCACTGAAAAGACTACGCGTTGTAACTGTCCTGGGATATAACCTTTGGCACTTAATTTCTCGATAGTTTTTATATCTAGGTTTTCACTATCCCATTCACTCTCGACATTCGGCAATAAATACCAATCCTCTTTTTTAATTTCCACCATATCATAAATGCCAGGATAATCTTCGTAACGACGCAACGCCAAAAGAAAATCGGCACCTTTACCCGTATGTCCCGGAATAACATCACCGGCAATAACTGCACCATATTTAGCAGCAACCTTGACCATATGCAGGTAATCATCTTTACTACCAAAAAATGGATCAACATCAAGAGAAATACGATCAAACCAGCCATCAACCGTAGGAGTTTTTTCTTCACCAACAAAACCACCTGCAAGTTTCATCGGACCTGTATGTAAAGCTGTAATACCTATCTCTGAAAATACTCGCCACAACTCATCATTACCTAAGTATTGCAAAATGTTGTGATCTGCTTGCGTGATTGTTGACGGGGGATAAGCATTAAACCAAACCGAGCAACTAGCAACAACAACTTCTGATTGCGGCAATGCATATGGTTGCTGCCATTG
Source organism: Gammaproteobacteria bacterium (assembly GCA_023135155.1). Classification (GTDB taxonomy): domain Bacteria; phylum Pseudomonadota; class Gammaproteobacteria; order UBA9339; family UBA9339; genus JAGLTR01. Next base: position 17,113 of record JAGLTR010000038.1, on the reverse strand, counting down.
GACAGCATGTCCCGAAACTAAATTAGCTAGTTTTTTAGCTTGATATAATAATGAGTGAGTTTCCAACCAATGCACATAGGCACTGCTATTACTTTCCATATATGTTCCCTAGATAATTAATGGTGAATTAATAAATTACCACGCACAAAAAATATCACGCCCTTCTTTCTCATAAACTTTATTACTATAATCCTTAAACGACTGCATTCGGTCTGTCTGTAAAGCGTATTGTTCTGTGTCGGTAATATATGCGCAATAATACATATCATTACCTTGCACCAGGCGAGCCGGATGCATAAACCTTTCCCAATCAGACGTATCAACAACCAAACCTTGTTCCGCATAAAAATAAGGCAGCTGCGTACGACTTCCTAACGCCTCAAGAATGCCTGCTGGCGCTTTTTCTGCGTGCGCAAACTCCAACAAACTATGCATATCCTCTTCGCTTTTTACGACCAACCAACTTGGCTTGCCTTTAACGTCTAACAAGAGAAAAGCACCAGAACTATCCATCAAATACATTTCGATAATCTTATTCTCATGAATATGATGCATAAAAAATGAAATAAATGCCGGGTCATTTAGGCATGATGGTGGGCGAACATAATCCCCAATTAAACTATCAATTACAATTTTAGACAGATCCTGGAAATAACGATGCTGCAGAAAATGAATGGCCTTTTGCACCACATCTTCGAAATGTCGCTCATCTTTACGAATAAATTTATCAATCAACCCACTATTGAAAGCATCTATTGCAATACGCTCATCCGCCTCACCAGTTAATAATATTTTTTTAATTGGTCCTGTGCGTATCCTATCTATTTTACTGCATAACTCTAAACCATTCATCCCTGGCATTGCATAATCAACCAATAGCACGGAAACTTGGCCAAAACGTTCTTTATTATATATTTCGTCATGAACTTTGCGAATATCAACATCAATAATACGATGCTCAAGAGATTCTTCTTCTGGATGAATTAGGCAACGATTAGTAAAAGGGTTAAAGTGATAAATATCATTAAAAAATTCAACAACGCGCACTGGATTATCACAAACTTTGTAGATCGCCATATCAGGATTCAGCACCAAACGCACACTACGTAAATAGCTCCGGCTATCATCAACAATCACAACAGTACTAGGGAAATAACATGCACTCAAACTTTGTAATTCCATACCAACTCCAGCAACCATGAATCGAGCCTCAGTATAGCAAAACCACGCATGTTTATTAAGCTCATAAACTCCACACGAGAAGATTTGTTCGCCATATCTGAATCCTGTAGAATGCAGACTCTTTTAGGGATGACCGCCACCGCCCTTTGTATTTAGCCCCGGTGGCACAACTGGATAGCGCATCCCCCTCCTAAGGGGAAGGTTACAGGTTCGACTCCTGTCCGGGGCACTTTATCTTTTGCTCTTATTAGGCAAGCATTTAAAAAGGCCTTATAATCACGACTTATTTAGAGAATGGATAACCTTTATGAAAAATAACACAAAATTTCGCATCGAATCAGATAGCATGGGCAAAATCAAAGTACCAACAGATTGCTACTGGGGCGCACAAACAGAACGCTCGCTACAGCATTTCAATATCGGCCATGATCGCATGCCTCCTGAACTGATCCGAGCTTTTGGCATCTTGAAAATGGCCACAGCGATGGCAAATGCACAGCTGGGCAAACTCTCAAAAAATAAAGCTAAATTAATCATTACGGCCAGCAAAGAGGTAATCACAGGCAAACTTAATGAACATTTTCCACTGCGCATCTGGCAAACAGGTAGCGGCACTCAAACTAACATGAACTGCAATGAAGTTATTGCCAATCGTGCGATTGCATCAGCAGGAGGCATATTGGGCAGCAAAAACCCCATTCACCCGAATGATGATGTGAATATGTCGCAATCTTCAAATGATACCTTCCCAACGGCGATGCATATTGCTGCCACTGAACAGATCATTAACAATCTATTACCAGCAATTGAAAATTTAAAAGATGCACTAGCTACAAAACAAAAAGAATTTAATAAAATTATCAAAATTGGCCGCACACATCTACAAGACGCTGTGCCAATGACATTGGGACAAGAGTTTTCAGGTTATGTCGCACAACTTACAGCATGCATAAAAAATATCAAATGCACCCTGCCACAACTACAGGAACTTGCGATTGGTGGCACAGCAGTTGGCACCGGGCTAAACGCGCCGAAAAACTTTGATAAATTAGTAGCTGAGAAAGTAAGTAACTTTACTAAGATCAAATTCACACCTGCACGCAATAAATTTGCAGCGCTTGCTGCTCATGATGCCATCGTCAACACTAGCGGCTCGCTAAAGACGCTAGCATGCGCTCTGATAAAAATTGCCAACGACATTCGTTGGCTTGCATCAGGCCCCAGATGCGGCATCGGCGAATTAATCTTGCCAACCAATGAACCCGGCTCATCAATTATGCCTGGCAAAGTTAACCCAACACAGTGCGAAGCTATGACTATGGTATGCGTACAAGTACTTGGCCATGACGCTGCTATCGGTATTGCTGGCTCACAAGGCAATCTCGAATTAAACGTTTTCAAACCGCTAATGATTTATAATTTATTACACTCGATTGATTTATTAGCAGATGTTTGCAACTCATTCACAAAATTCGCCATTAATGGTTTGCAGGCAAATAAGAAAAAGATCGCCTTATTTCTAGAACACTCTCTTATGCTCGTTACCGCATTAGCACCAACAATAGGCTACGATAAAGCTGCTCATATTGCACATACAGCCCTGCATAATGACTTAACCCTAAAACAAGCCTGCTTAAAGCTGGGTCATTTGAATGAGCAAGAATTCGACAAGCTTATTGATCCACGCAAAATGGTTTAATCAGAACGCAGTGCGTCAATAGGATTGAGCTTTGAAGCCTTAAACGCAGGATAGAATCCGAAAAATATACCGGTCAGTACCGAAACAAGAAAACCGATAATTGGTGGCAAAGGAAATATATGAAAACTCCAGCCAGCAAAAACAGCTATGACATACGAAGCTAACACCCCAACAAGAACACCAACAAAACCACCAAACATTGTCAAACCGATTGACTCTAGTATGAACATATACTGAATATCGATACTACGCGCTCCAATAGCACGCCTGATACCTATTTCACGTCGTCTTTCAGTTACTGAGACAAGCATAATATTCATCACGCCAATACCACCAACGAGCAACGATATACTCCCGATAAAACCGAGCATCCATGTAAATGTACGATGCTGACTATCCATACTTTTCAGGATCTGTTGCGAACTGCGAAAAAAGAATCTTTTCCCACTTGTCACCGCATTCAACACCTTCGTAATATTTTTTTGCGCCATGGCAATATTACTATTTTTCTGTATACGAAAAATAAGATTACGAATTTGCGCATATTTACTTAAATAAAGAGAACTCTGCAATGGCACAATAATTGCATCATTCAGATCACTAGACATAAATGGGTTTTGCGCAGCCTTTTGCATAACACCAATTACCGTAAAGATGTTGCTCCCCACACTAATCTGTCTTCCCAATAAATCACCACCGCCATCCTGCTTAACACTAGCTGCAACATTTTTTCCTAACACACAATAATCTGCATCTTTATCTAGGTTTGAAACAAAACGGCCGGTATGCATTTTAATCCGCAGAATTTGCGCTAAAGATTCAGTAGCACCAACAATACTGCCATCAATACTATTACCAGCGTAACTAATCGGCTGATATAAGTTCGTGTAGCCCGCCACATATTTGACTGTTGCCACTTTGCGCTTAACCGTTTCTAAATCTTTTACTTCAACTTGAGTACCGACCGCTTGAGTGGCTCCCTGATCCGCTGACTGCACACCGACAGATAATAAGTTTGTGCCCAGTTGTTCAAACTGCACCAAAGCATTAAGCGTTGCAAGTTCCCCGCCAGAAACTAGCGCAACAACCGATGCCGTGCCCACCATAATACCTAATACAGCCAAAAAAGAGCGCATTTTAGCGTTAAAAAGATTTTCTAGCATTTGACTAACGTAAACACCAAAAGTCATAGTCAAAATTCCTCTAACTTGTCAGTAATATCACCATCCTTAACAAAAATGATACGATCACACTGCTTACCGACTTTAAGATCGTGCGTTACTATTATAATAGTTTTCTTGTCATTTTTGTTTAGCGCTTTAATTAGATCCATAATTTCCTGGCTGGTCTTAGAATCAAGCGCGCCAGTTGGCTCATCAGCCAAAACAACCTTTGGGTCTGCAATTAAAGAACGTGCAATTGCTACACGCTGTTGCTGACCACCAGACATCTCATGCGGACGCCTATCAGCCAAATGCTGCATACCAATTTTATTTAATGCTGCAAGCGCACGCTCTTTGCGCTCATTTGCACTAACGCCAGCATAAATGAGTGGCAAGGCAACATTTTGCGCTGCAGTAAAATTTGGCAACAAAAAAAATGACTGGAAAACAAAACCAATTTCACGATTTCTAATACTGGCCAATTCAGCGTCATATAAACCTGCGATTTTTTTATCGCCTAAATAATAATCACCTGAAAATTTCCAATCCAATAAGCCAATAATATTCATGATCGTCGACTTACCTGAACCTGAAGGCCCCATAATGGCAACTAGCTCGCCCTCTTTTACTTCAAGACTAACGCCATGCAATATCTCAATTATATCTTCACCAGCTTTATATTGTTTCCTTACATCTACAAGCTTAATCATGGCACAACAACTCGCATATTTTCTTTTATTCCGCTATCTATCGCCACACTATCAAGCGTAGTCTTTCCTGTAACGACCGGAACCTGTTTTATTTTGCCTGTAGCGGAATCCAACACTTTAACAAAATTGCCGTTAGGTGTTTGTATAACCGCATTGATAGGAATCAAAATTTCAGGCTTACCAATAAGTTCTAGCTTAATATCGGCTGTCATACCAACGTGGATTTTAGCTCGCTGTTTATCAGTTAAGTTTTTTACTACCACTTTCACGGGAAACTGAGCGCTAGCGCCTCCACCATAACCGGAACTTGCTGATTGTGAACCGACCATAGCAATATATCCACGTAAAACCTCTTTTGGAAACGCTGGACCTGTAATTGTAACCTTATCACCAACCTTAATATGGTTAACATGAATCTCGCTAGTTTTCATCTCGAGCGTAACACCTTCCATATCACCAATTGAAAGCAACACATCACCTTTTTTAACCTGACTACCTACACTTAATTTCTTATTTTTTGAATCCCCACTACCCGTTGGAAACAAAGCAATACCTCGCATCCCACTTTTCAGAACTATATGCTGCGCTTTCCGTGCAAGAATCTTCTTAAGCTCATCAAATTGCTTTTCCGTCATCTTATCAATATTTAAAAAAATAGATGCGTCATGAAATCTCCGTAATTTAAATTGTGTCTCTAAATAATTTAAGCGCGACGCCTCTAAAGCGTCCTTGTCAGAGAGATAACTCTCATAGGAAACAAGCTTATGCTTCCATAACGCCGCCGTTCCATTAAAGTTAATCTTACTCTTGCTATAATCCTGCTTCGCCTTAATAAAACTCACCACTGCCGAATAATAATCTTCAAGGGCTTTTTGTGAATCAATCTCAAATAACAGTGCATCTTTCTTTACAATCTGTCCATAATCAAAATACATCTTAGAAACAACACCCTCAGCTGGCGAAATAACTGCTACAACCTTATAAGGACGCACTTTCGTCTTAAAATATAAATCAGTTGTTAGCGCTTTTTTCTTAGCAACTATGGTTTTGAACGACTGTTTCTGCTGAGCATTCTTCTTACAACCCGCAACTAGAACACATGTTCCGGCCAACAATATAACCATGGCTAAAAATATTTTTTTGATTTTCATAATTAATACCTTATATGAATTTGCCATGCATCTAGCAATGTACCGATAGTTTCTTGAAACTGAGCCAATGCATTTAAATAGCTAATTTTTGCAAAGACAATGTTATTCTGCGCTTGCGTAACATCACCTAAGGCCGTATTTAAATCGATATTTGATGATCGGCTATGCGACCATTTAATTCTCTCAATCTCATAACTCTCTTTTGCTAATTTTGCAGTAAGATATGCCTGTTGAATTTGACGCTTTGCCGAATCAATAGAACGTAATTGAGTTGAAACATCTATCTGCGATTGTCGGCGAGTTTGCGCCACAGTAACCCGCTGCTTCTCTAAAGCAACTTTATCCTGCATTAATGTCTCTTTCAGGCTCATATCATCAATTGGAATATCTAATTCAAGCCCAACACTGCGACTCGATTGCGACTGAGAGGTAATATCCTGACCAACACCTTTTATCAATCGTCCATTTGTTACTGTAGCATCTGCCTTTAAATTTAACTCCCAACGCTGCTGATCCTCAGAATAACGGAAATTCTGCCTTGCTTGCTTTACCGCTAACAGCGATTGCCGATAGCCTACATTATTATCTAATGCTAACTTTTTACTCTTCTCGGCGTTCGGAAGTGGTAATAACTGAGCTACGACATTACGGTCAACTCTTATTTTTGTCGTATCACGCAAACCTAAGGTTGCAAGTAATGTATGATAATCCCTCTGCAACGTATCTAGCTGGTCCTGAATAGTATATTTTTGCTGTGCGATATTTGATTCTTGCTGCACAATCTCGCGTGGAGGCATCTTTCCAGCCTTAATCTTTATCTGATACTCTTCATAAGTTTTCATCAGCTGTTTCAGCTGCTCTCTATAAATATCTAAAGTATTATAATCCTGAGCTAAAGTTAAATACTGACTGATCACCTTCACAACCGTCTGCATAACAGTGCTTTTTAGCGTTAGCTTATTGATGATCTCTTGGTCAATTTGGTTATGTAAATCCAAGGAGTCTTTGTTAACTTGGGTACCAAACCCCCTCAACAATGGTTGCGTTACCGAAAGATCAACCGAAGGACTCTCAGATCCAACCAATTGGTTGTTAATTTTCGCGCCAATCGTAGTTCCTATCGGCGTGTTCAATGATGCTTCTGGCGTTAAATCATATTGCGGCTTTTGACCGTAGGTATAATTCGCACTACCAGTTAATTTATAATGCGGCGTAAATGCCCAATACTTTAACTCAAGATCGAATTTATCTAAGGCCCGTTGTATTTCGGCATTTTTCACATCTGGATTAAAACGCAAAGCTAAAAAAACAGCCTCTTTTAACGATAACTTCTTCGGCTTTATTGGTTTTTTTATATATGAAATAGTGCGTGTCGGATAAGGAAGCTTCAATAAAGGCTGAGAAAATACCGCAGAAAAAACCGCTAATGAACTAATAAATAACAATAATTGTTTAACAAGCAATTTCACTAACACGTCCCTTGCCAACATAAATATATCTAACGGATAATACCACGTTTTGATCCAGCAAGCATGTCGATAAACAGCTGAATCTCCGAGTGCTCAACAACCATTTCTTCAAGTTTTGGTATAACCTCTTTGGTTGTTAAGCCTTCTTGCAAAATCATGTGGTAACCTGCTTTTAACGCTTTAATCGCATCACGCGAAAAGCCTTTGCGTCGTAACCCTACAAGGTTTAAACCATAGCTTTTAGTCTCGCCGTGATAACTAGAAACTAAAACATATGGTAAAACATCTTTCGCCACACCAGTATCACCCGCGACAAAGCTATAAGCTCCGATAGTAACTCGTTGCGCAGCAGCTGCAAAACCGCCAAAAACAGCGTAATCATGTACTTCAACGTGACCAGCAAGCGTCGCATTATTCGCAAACACAATATCATTACCAATAATACAATCGTGAGCAACATGCACATATGCCATAAAAAGATTGCGGCTACCTATCTTCGTAACATCACCACCCTGCGCTGTTCCGCGATTTAAAGTCACAAACTCGCGAATTTGATTGCCATCACCAATTTCCAAGCGTGTCGGCTCGCCCTGATATTTCAAATCTTGCGGTGCAGCACCAATAGAAGCAAACTGAAAAATTGTGTTATTGCGCCCAATAGTTGTCGGCCCCTGAATCACAACATGCGGACCAATCTCTGTGCCATCACCAATTTCCACATCGGGCCCAATAATGCTATAAGCCCCAATTTTTACATTTGCGCCTATTGCTGCCTTTGGGTCAATAATAGCTGTTTTATCAATCACGCAATATCTCCTCTATCTATCGTGCCAACATTAAATCGGCGCAACATGCCAATTCATCACCAACCATTGCTTTAGCGTTAAATTTATATACTGTTTTTTTATTACGCTCAATACTCGCATGTAAAATTAGCTGATCACCAGGCTCGACTATACGACGAAATCTAACGTTATCAATACCTGCAAAATAAAACATCTCATCATGATTAGGGCCAATATTATTACTAATAAGCGTTAAAATACCAGCTGCTTGCGCTAATGCCTCAACTATAATAACACCAGGCATAACTGGTTTCTTAGGGAAATGCCCTGGAAAGAATGGTTCGTTATACGTCACATTTTTTAATGCGACAATGGATTCACCCTTCTCAAGCTCCAACACCCTATCAACCAACATAAACGGGTAACGATGCGGTAAATATTGCAGCACTTCTTGAATATTAAGTTTACTCATGCGAATCTTCCTCCAATTTATCGAGAGTTTTTCCTATTTCATCCAATCGATAAAATACAGATATTAAACGCATCCATTTACGATGCGGTAAAACATAAAAACCTGAAGTATGAATGCCGGGGTCAGTTATCTCTTTTACAACAGTTGAAGTACCGGTAATAATAGCTTTATCAGCAATAGACAAATGACCATTTATCGAAGCGCCACCACCAATCATGCAATAATCACCAATTTTTGCACTGCCCGCAATTCCTGCACAAGCTGCTATCGCAACATGCTTACCAATTTTTACATTGTGTGCAATTTGAATCAAATTATCGAGCTTCGCTCCACCACCGATTACCGTATCCTCAAGCGCACCACGATCAACACAAGTATTCGCGCCAATCTCAACGTCATCACCAACTACAACCCCACCTAGCTGGTTAATCTTATGCCATACACCATTTTCATTAGCCATACCAAAACCATCAGCGCCCAGCACTGCACCACTATGAATTAGGACTCTGTCCCCAATTGTCACACCGTAATAAACAGTAACATTAGGCCTAACTTTACACTCAGCACCTATAACAACATTATCATCGATTACCGTTCCTGCGCATATGCTCGTCCTCTCACCAACTTTAACATTGTTTCCAAGCACACAATTTGCACCGATGCTAACGGAGCCAGGGATACTACAATCACTACCAATTACAGCAGAAGCATGTACTCCTGCAACAGAAACAGGCGCGTCACTAAATAAAGCTGTTAACCGAGCATATGCAACATATGGAGTTTTAACAATTAGTTTATTGCCATCATAAAATTGCACATCACGCTGCGCCAAAATAATTGCGGCGGCTTTTGTTTCTTTAAGATATTTACGGAAACTACTACGCTCGATAAAACTAATAGCATCAACCGTTGCTTTCTCAATAGGCGCAATTGTAGAGATTTCACAATCAGGATCACCTTGTAATTCAGCACCAAGGTACTCAGCTATCTCAGATAATTTAAAAGTTTTCTGTAACATATAAAACTACCTACACAAATAAATATCCCCCGCCTTACAACAAGACGAGGGATTTTTAAAATAACACTACTTAAGTCTAGAAATAACCTGTTTGGTAATATCTAAATTTGAGTCATTAAAAGCAACGGCAGATTTAACCAAAATAAGATTATAATGATCTTTTGCAGCAACTTTATTCACAGCACTGCGAATATCATTTAATACCGCTTTCATAGCACCATTTTGCGCAACAGTTAGATCATGTTGAAATCCAACTTGCAACTGCCGAAAAGCTCTTTGCCCTTTAATAATTTTCTTCTGCAAAGCTTTTTTATCAGCAGGTTTCATAATTGCTGAATCGCGATTTAATTTTTGCATCTCGGCAGTCAATTGTTTTTGCGCCGCAACTAATTTTACCTGCTGCGGTTTAAATTGATTTTTTAATTTTGTTTGCAAGGCGGCAACTTGTGGCGCCTTATGCAATACTTCTTGCACACTTAAAATACCAATTTTCATATTCGCAGCAAAAACACTTGTGCTTAAGACTACACCCGCAACTAATACCAATAATCTTTTCATAAAATTTCCTCCAATATTTATCTTTTAAAAACTAGTCGAAACAGAAAACTGAAATACTTCAGTGTTATCGCCTGCGTAACGTTTAATCGGCGTCGCTAAAGCGAAAACGAGAGGCGCGAACGGTGTTCGCCACTCAACTTGCAAACCAGCAGAATAACGTAATCGTGATAGGCGCAAACTGTTCTGATAAACATTACCTGCATCAACGAAAGCTATCGTTCGCACAGTCTCAGGGAATGGATTTGGGAAAATCAGCCCAGCACTGCCATTTACGGAAATATTACCACCCAAAGAATTTCCGGTTGAATCCTGAGGCCCAAGGGTATTAACCTGAAATCCGCGCACACTACCAATGCCACCAGCAAAGTAATTTTTAAAGAATGGTAAGTCTTTATATTTACCATACCCATTACCATAACCAGCAAAAGCATGCAGATCTAAAATGAAACTCTTAATCAAAGGGTGATAAATTGTAAGTTCATCGCTAACTTTGTAATAACTAATGCTACGACTAATAATTGGAACGCCCAATTCGGCTGTTAGCGAATTCACAATACCATTTGTTGGAAAGACCAAACGATCCAGGTTGCTATAATTATAACCAGCAGTTAATTTGAATTGCGTAAAATGTCTACCATGCTTCGCAACAAAGTCTTTTAACTCTGTGGCCGCATCGCCGCTCAAATGCAAGCTTGTGTAATCTAAACCGCCGCCAAAATTGACTCTACCATTTTCCGTTATAGGATAACCAAAAGACATATTGACGCCATAATTATCAGAAGTATAGTCACTCATATTCAGATCATTCGGCGTTACGTGTTGCGCATACACATTCGTTGCCAAACTTATATTATTTTGCGTAAAATATGGGTTGTAATAGTTAAAGTTAAATGTCTTCGCTAAAGCGCTGGCGTTCGCCGCCAATCCAACCGTTTTTCCTGTGCCCAAGAAATTTGTGTCTTGTAACGAAACACCATATAAAAAACCTTCAACGTCTGAATACCCAACCTGTGCGCTAATTGTCGTTGATGATTGCTCCTTAACACTATAGTTCAAATCAACTTGGTTAGGATGTCCTGGAACAGGTGTAAGCTTCGTCGTAATATTAGTTAAGTAACCAAGATTATTTAAACGTCGTTTTGATTCATTAATTTTCGACAAAGAATAACGGCTGTCTTCCATCTGTCGCATTTCACGCCTTATAACATTATCATTTGTTTTTGTATTACCACTAAACATTACACGACGCACGTAAACAATGCGTCCGGGACGCACATTGAAATTAACAAATACCCTGTGATTTCTCTTGTCTAAACTTGGAACGGGAGTAATGCTCGCAAAAGCGCGGCCATCATCGCCGAAAAACTTAGTAATGCTGTTAGTAACAGCAATTATCTTCGCACGCGAGAACACATCACCTTTTTTGAGTGTAATAAGCTTCAACAACTGCTGACGCTTGCCCAGCGTATCACCAGAAATGGTCGCTCCACTAATGTGATAAATAGGACCTTCAACAACATGAATAACCACGAAAACCTGACGTTTATCAGGAGTAATTGAAACCTGAGTTGTATCTGTTTTAAATTCCAGATAACCCCTGTCCATATAGAAAGAGCGCAAATGTTCAATATCAGCCGCAAGCTTCATACGCGAATACTGATCAGAGCCGGTGAACCAGCTCCATAAGTTAAAAGTAGTCAGCGAAAAATTCTTCAATAACTTGCTTTCTGAAAAGCTACTATTACCAATAATGTGAATAGATTTAATTTTCGCAACAGGACCCTCATAAATTTTAATATTTACGGCAACCCTCTTACGAGCCTTATAGCCAATGGACGCGTCAATACGTGCATTGTAACGGCCCAAATTATAATATTCTTGCAGCAACGCCTGTTTTAATTCTGTCAGTACTGAATGGTCAAAAACCCGCCCCTCAATAAAACCTACTTGCTTTAGTATTTTTCCCAAGTCACTGGTTTTTATCTTTTTATTACCAGAGACATGAATCGAGCCAATAATCGGCCGCTCATCGACACGAATAACCAGCTCACTACCATAACGGAACAAGCGCACATTACTAAAGAAATTAGTCTTATATAGCGCGCAAATTACTTTTACACTGTCACTACGCTCAAAACGATCACCCACATGCACAGGCACATAACTTAATACCGTGCCACGACTAACGCGTTGCGCACCGTCAATACGGATTTTGCTAATAATAAACGAACCATTAGCAAATGCGGAAATACAGAAAAGAGAAAATAAAGATATAAAAAATAATCGCTTAATGGCTACCATAATCCTCTACTACTTAATTTATTCGGGAATTTTCAAAAGTCGTTAGTATACATGGCCAAAAACAATTGCGCCATGAGATTTTTAATCACTATCAAGCGAATAACCCGATTATTACCGTACCAATTGCAAACACTGGTGCCGCTGCCAAAATACCATCCACGCGGTCAAAAACGCCGCCATGACCTGGTAATAACCGCCCACTGTCTTTTACATTAGCAATACGTTTCAGCATGCTTTCAAATAAATCACCAACAGCTGCAAAGAGCGCGGTAATTACCGCTAAACCCAACCAAGCAAACCAACTCACAAGGCTGACATGCATAAACATGGTAAATATCAGCGCTACAATCACTGCTGCCACAACACCGCCAAATAAGCCCTCAACAGTCTTATTAGGACTTACATTCGGCGCCAATTTGTAACGACCAAAATAACGACCTGCAAAATATGCTCCCGTGTCTGCGGCCCAAACAATTAACAATAAAAACAAAACATTATACGCATTAAGATGATGCAAGATAAAAAGCGCTTGCCAACACGGCACAATAATCATTGCGCCATAAATAGCTCGCATTGCAATACCTTGGCGCATCCGCTGACCAACATTTGGATAACGATAAACATAGCCAAGCGCTAAAATCCAAAACAGCATCGCCACCCATAAAAAAATCATCGCGGGCAACCAGTGTACCACCGCAAAAAACAGCCATAAAACAACCACATACAACAACTTCTGCCAAACCAATTGTAATCCAATTAAATCAACCAATTCTAAAGCAACTAACGAACAGACTATCCCAACCACCATGGAAAAATAAGTATCAGAAAGATAAAACAGCGCCAATAAGACTAATGGAATTAAGATCACAGCAGTGACCAAACGTTTTCCTAACATAATCACCTCACTATTTTTCGCTCAAACCACCAAAGCGTCGTTCACGATCAGCAAAAACCTGCAACGCTTCAGTAAATTGCTCCTCACCAAAATCAGGCCAAAAAACATCGGTAAAGTATAACTCTGCATATGCCAACTGCCATAATATAAAATTACTTATACGCAATTCGCCACTGGTGCGAATAAACAGGTCAGGCTCTGGCTGACCAGAGAGACAAAGCTGTTGACGAAAATATTCTTCATCAACAGCATCAATATCTAAATCGCCTGCCTGTATAGCCTGCAAACTTTTTTTCAAACCAGACAAAATATCCCAGCGACCACTATAATTAAAAGCCACATTAAGACAGAGTCGATCATTATTGCGAGTTAATTCTTCAGCCTCATCAATAACTTGCACAAGTTTTTTGCTGAGATTTTCACGAGATCCAATTACAGTGAGACGCACACTGTTTTTGTGCAGTTCAACCATATTCTTCCGCAAAACACGATAGAAAAGATTCATAAGATAACGAACTTCATTGGCTGGACGCCGCCAATTTTCAATACCAAAAGCCCATAAGGTTAGAAACTTAATATCTTGCTTAGCACACAGATCAATAACCCGACGTGCAGCCTCACTACCAGCCTTATGCCCGCGATAGCGAGGCAACCCTCGCTGCTTCGCCCAGCGACCATTCCCATCCATAATGATAGCAATATGTCTAGGTAGATGCGGCATCTACACTTCCAAAAGGTCAGCTTCTTTTTGCGCCATTGCTTTATCTACCTCAGCTACAAACTGATCAGTAAGCTTCTGGATACGCTCCTGAGCACGACGCTCATCATCTTCGCTAATATCTTTCTCTTTTAACAGCTCTTTAAAATCACCATTTGCATCGCGACGAATATTACGAATAGCAACGCGCGCAGCCTCAGCCTCTTGCTTAACAACGCGAACTAAATCGCGACGACGCTCTTCAGTTAGCGGTGGCATTGGCACGCGTATAACACTGCCCGCCGTATTTGGGTTTAAACCTAAATTGGAATTCATAATCGCCTTTTCAATGGCCTGAACACTAGTTTTATCCCAAGGCGATATACTCAGAGTTCTAGGATCACTAACGCTCACGTTAGCCATCTGACTCAACGGCGTATCAGTTCCATAGAAATTTACTTTGATATGCTCCAAAAGACTTGGATGCGCACGACCCGTACGTAATTTCTTCAACTCACCCGCCAAAACCTCGACAGCTTTTTGCATACGACTTTTAGCATCAGCACAAATTTCATCCAGCATAATTACTCTCCTCAAGAAACAAGTGTTCCTTCATCCTTACCCACGACAATATTAAGTAAAGCGCCAGCTTTACGCAAATTAAAAACTCTCAGCAACATATTGTGATCACGAGCCTGACAAAATGCGGCTAAATCCATAACTGCAAGCTCTTTCTCTAACACCTCTTGATATGTTAGTCGCTGATAACGCTTCGCACTTGGATCTTTTTGTGGATCAGAAGAATAGATTCCGTCAACGTTAGTTGCCTTCAACAATAGATCAGCCTCAACTTCAACACCACGCAGGCTTAAAGCTGAATCAGTCGTAACCAAAGGATTACCTGTACCAGCTGCGAACAAAACTACATTTCCCTCCTCGAGGGCCCGCACAGCCCTTCTACGATCAAAATGATCAACAATGCCACTCATTGGAATAGCAGACATAATCACCGTCGCAATATCATTACCCTCAAAAATATCGCGCATAGCCAAGGCGTTAATGACAGTTGCAAGAGTACCCATATTATCGCCCGTTACCAAACCTAAACCAGCTTCAAATAACGCTTTACCACGGAAAAAATTACCGCCGCCGATAACGATACCAATCTGCACACCTAAAGCTAAAACACTTGCTACTTCTTGGGTAATATATTTAATAACAGCAGGGTCAATACCATGCTTACTGTTTCCCATCAAAGCCTCGCCACTAATTTTCAATAAAATACGACGATATTTGGCTTTACTAGAAACGGTCATTATTGATTACCTCTAACTTGCGCCTCAACTTCTGCAGCAAAATCCACTTCTTCTTTTGCAATACCTTCACCAACTTCAAATCGCACAAAAGATGTCACACTAGCCCCTGCTTGTTTTAATAAATCCCCAACTGTAACCGCAGGATCTTTAACAAATGGTTGGCCAACCAAACTAATCTCATTCACAAATTTATTAATTTTTCCCATGATCATCTTTTCAAGAATCTCTTTCGGCTTGCCGCTTTGCTCAGCTTGCGCCATAAAAATAGCTTTCTCCTTCTCGATCATCTCAGCAGACAAATCTTCAGGATGAATTACTTCAGGCTTACTTGCAGCAATATGCATAGCAACATCTTTTGCCAACTCAACATTATCTTTCGATAATCTCACTAAAACACCAATACGCCCAGCATGACAGTAACTACCCAATGCTGTAGTTGATTCGATAGCAACAGCTCGACGCAATTGAATTTTTTCACCAATCTTAGTAACCAAATCTTCACATGCTTTGGCAATTGTTCGCTCATCACCCTCAGCATAATTCAACTGCAATAATTGCTCTAACGTTTCAGCCTTTGCTGCGATACCTGCGGCAACAACTTGCGCAACGAAAGATTTGAAATTAGCATCTTTTGCTGCAAAATCTGTTTCAGAATTAACTTCGACCATTAATGCAAATTTATTATCATCTGTCATAGCAATAGCAATTACGCCTTCGGCAGCTGTACGACCGGCTTTTTTAGCCGCTTTTGCCTGACCAGCTTTACGTAAAACATCAATTGCCGTTTCCATATTACCATCAGCTTCTTGCAAAGCTTTTTTGCATTCCATCATACCAACGCCTGTACGTTCGCGTAACTCTTTAACCATTTGTGCGGTAATTACAGTCATATAGCACCCCTTTTTATTTGATATTTAAAATGATCGCTAAGCAAGCGCATAAAATTATGCGCCTTGCCATTCTTACTTATCTTTCTTTGCGGTCACTGCAGTTTTCTTAACAGCAGGTTTCTTTGCAGCAGGTTTCTTTGCAGCAGGCTTCTTTGCTGCAGGTTTCTTGACCGCCTCAATCTTTTCCTTTGGCTCAACCTCTTCTTTCGCCTTCGTAACCTTTACAGTTTTTGGCTTCTTCTCAGCCTCTTCCTTAACGACAGGCTCTTCTTTTTTAACTTCAGACTCTGCATCTTTTACAGCTTCTTTTTTAATTGTAACTTTTTTAACCTCAGGTTTTTTCTTTGGCTTTACTTCTTTGATTACTTTCTTTTCAGCCGCAGCCTCTGCCGCTTTCTTGGCCGCAACAATAGTCGCACGCGCATCAATAATAGTGTCAGCAATATTTTTTGCATAAAAACGTATTGACCTTATAGCATCATCATTACCTGGCACAATATAATCAATAGCATCAGGATCGTTGTTTGTATCAACAACACCAACAACAGGGATACTTAATTTATTTGCCTCAGCAACAGCATTCTTTTCATAACCAACATCAACAACAAAAATAATATCAGGAATACCGCCCATGTTTTTGATGCCGCCTAAACTATGTTCAAGCTTATCTAAAGCACGCATAAAATTAAGCGCTTCTTTTTTTGTAAACCCTTCTAATTTTTTACTATCACGCAACGCTTCTAAATCTTTTAATTTCTTAATTGATTGGCGTACGGTTTTATAGTTGGTCAACATACCACCTAACCA
>JAGLTR010000037.1 GCA_023135155.1 Gammaproteobacteria bacterium | reverse complement strand
TAGCACATGAATACAGGTTTGCATGACAAATTAATCTTATGTTAAGAAATAATCGTATGCTGGCATAATCCCTACCATTTAAAACATGTCACTATCAAAGCAACGCCGTTCCTGTATACTATTTTTCAGATACCGTATTGACAAACTATCTTCTGATGCTAACATAAAAACATCCAACATGAGGGTATACATTATGACAACGACAATACATAGATACACACTGAATGAACAAGAGGCCGCCGCCCATATTGGCATGAGCAGATCCTTCTTACGTCACCGCAGGTGTGAAGGCTTTTTAGACAACAAACCCAAAGGCCCTAGCTTTATCAGAATTGGAAGAACCATCCGGTATAAAATCCAGGACCTGGAAAATTGGCTCAATATGCATAAAGTAGACGCACAATATTAATCAGCTTTCATCTAATAAGGCTACAACCTTAGCCTTATGCTCAGGAGCCAAATGCGCATAACGCAGCGTCATTTTCAGATCGGCATGTCCTAGCAATTCACGCACACTATTTAGATCCGCCCCAGCCATAACCAGCTTACTAGCAAAATGATGCCGCAGATCGTGCCAACGAAAATGCCCGATCTGCGCACTTCTCAACAGATGCGCCCAGGCGGTTTTAATGTCTAACATGCGCTTACCGTCTTTATTTGGAAAAACCAAACCGCTGCTACCAGTATTGCGCCGCCAGTCCTTCAACACATGCATCGCTTCTTTATTGAGCGGAATATGGCGAGCCTTTCCACTTTTAGCGCTAGCACTGACAACTGTTAACAGCGCCTGCTCAATATTTATACTTTCCCAGGTAAGCGCTAACACTTCTCCCTTGCGCAATCCTGTATTCAGACTAAGCAAAACCATAGGCTTTATATGGTCACCGCAAAATTCAGGCAATAAAGGATAGCCTCGCTCTTCTCTCCATTTATTGGCACTTATCCGTTTTGCTTGCAGGAATTTATCACGTTCGTCAACGGCTTTTCGCAAACGAAGCTCCTCATCTGGCGTTAGATAACGAATTCTAATATTATCTATTTTCGATAGTTTTAGTTTGTCCAAAGGATTTTGCTGAATAACATCCCACTCTACTGCTTTGTTCAGTAGTGATTTTAGAAGGCTAAGATTTCGATTAATTGTTACTGGCTTGATATGCGCTTTTAAGCGCTTCGTGCGCCATGATTCAACATCTAAAACAGAAATATTATCTAAACGTTTATCGCCAAAATCATCGTAAAACCTACGCCTGATTTGCTCTACATCTTCCTCGCCCCTTTTACGGTTAGTTAAACGCCAATCACCATACTTACTTTCTATAAACTCCCTTAACGTTAGCGATTTATCGCGACTATCTGAAAAACCAGGATTCACCCCTTTAGCCACATCACCCAATATTGTCTTAGCCTTCTCTCGCGCCGCAGCAGGAGTTAATAGTTCTGCACTCCCAATAGTTATAACTTTGCCGCCTTTACACCAGCATCGATAAAATTTTCTTCCATTTGTGTTAACGCGCACATGAAAACCAGAAAGCTTCGTATCCCAAACATCATAGCGTGTCTTTTTCTGCTTTAAACTAGAAACCAATGTATTATTTATATTTGCCTTCATAACATTAAAACCTACCCTTTTCATTTTGGGTTGTATTTGGGTGAGAAACAAATTATAGAATAAAGCATCAGCATGCACAACTAAATACAATAATATCCATGCAACTACCTGATATAATAGGTTTTTATGCGCATCATCATGCTTGACGGTGCAAGACAGATCTCATCAGAATATCACTCATAATGCTGAGGTCGGTGGTTCGAGCCCACCCGTAGCTACCAATACTATCAAGAAACTAAAACATCCTTTATACAGATGACACTAGCGACACCCCACACAAACCACTACGAAATTCGCGCTTACACTGCTGACATATTAAAAAAGAAATCACTCAGAAGCTGCTTATAAATTTCTGACTAATCTACAGCTACAGAATGCCCCGAATCGGCAACCACCACACATTTATTTCCCGACAAATACAGGTAACGGGGGCAAGTCTGACATTACTTAGCAGTATCATAAAAAATAACGGCAAAAGGACTTTGATATAATTTCGTTTCATTTATCGACTCGAAGGTGCGGGACGCTCAACCACTTTTCCCCCAACTAAAATATTCATCATCTTCACCAATCTTTACCAAACCAGCTTTTTCCAAAACTCGCCATGAAGCCGGATTATCTTTATCGGTTTTGGCGGTGATAGATCTCACATCATCTTGGGTCAAAGCCCAATCACTAAGCACAGCAATCGCCTCTGTCATATAGCCACACCCCCGATATGCTTCGTTAATGCCATAACCAACTTCTACAGCGCCTTCTGCATTGGCAGGACCCATAAAGCAGGCACTACCGATTGCGCGCTTTTCAGCAGTTAAAATAATTTGCCAACTAGTTAACCATTGAAGATTTTTTAAATCTGCCTTAGCCATTTTCAGCAAACCTTCCATCGCACTTTTCACATGCCCTTCTAAATTTTTACCATCAGCAACCAAACCTAATGATCTTTCCATTGCCTGCATGTCTGCCACGAATAATTCAAATGCTACAAGATCCAATGGAACGATGTTTAACCGTTCTGTTTCTATTTTAAAATCCAACGTATTTTTTCCTTATTTATATTTCAAGGGTAACGGAGTTAAGTCTGGAGTTGGGGGTTACAACACCTGAAATACACTTTCTTCTTATGACATTTTTTGCCAAACAGCTTCATAATACAGCATTTTTCCATCACCAAAAACATCCTCAGTGGGCTCAGTACACAAAGTTAGTGATGTGTTGTCGTTAAAAAATGTAACCTTGCGCGCAAGATCTTTACCGATCATAGCGAAGTGGTTAGACCCCTCAACTTTGTGTGTGACAATACCTTTGTTTTCATCTATGAAATAACTACCGAAATACGCATGATAGTCGTTAGCTGATAATTCTTGTTTTGCGCACCTCTTCGCATAATCCCTTGGCACAATTTGCACTGACATACGGTTATTTTCTGAGTATTCAATTATCCCTGAAGATCCAGCAAGAGGATCTGTAACAGGTTTTTTATCTTCATCAAACAAGCGGCTCTCCATAAGGACCCAAGAACCCAGTATAAGCTTTGATATTTTAGGCATGTGGAACCTCCAGATAATTGAATTTTCATACCAAGACATTGTCTAATCAAAATTGATTGCATATAGACCAATTTTCGGATCCTAATTAATACCAATTCAGAAATCAACCAAATTATGTTTTGCAGCGCAATAAATACAAAATTTAATCCACTAAACCATAGGCATTAAAGCAATTACCAACAATGAATCACTAAAGTCAAACACCCAAAAAGTTATTGACGACCTAAACTACAAGGGAATACTCATTGCGCCAGTTGAAACTTTAGAATCATGGCACAAAATAGAATACGACTGACATGGTTTTTCAGAGAACTTCATTAAGAAATATAAGAAATCCCCTCATTCTTGTAATAGCATCATTAATTTCATGAAAGTAGTATCAGATTTTATAGTAATACAATTGAATGACTAACAGCACGCCGCCTTAGTTCTATCCAACGCCCTATGAAACTAGGTCGATCCTGAAGTTGGGAATTGTTATGTTTTTAGTTGTTGCAACTACCAACCCCATATTTGCCCCCGCATTGTTACCCATCGCCAAATACAAACGGCAAACTACATTTATCCTATACTGTATTTTTTATCGCACCCACATCAAGTATAATGCAACACGAACTTGAACAGCAATGAGCGCAGAACTTATATGAGACACACTAACCACCCATCCGATACTTCAATGTATTTTATTGAGAGAGCCTTAATATGCCATACATAATTACACCAGATAACATTAGAATCAGCTATTTTGTTGTGGGAAAGGATGAATCTATTGATAACACTAAGACCATAATTTTTGCCCATGGTAATGGTAATTGCAAAATCGACTGGTTAGACAATGACCTGGATTATGTTAATCCACTTATTGCAGCCGGTTATCGACTTATTTTGGTTGATGAACGCGGCTATGGTGAAAGCGAAAAACCGCGTGAACCTGAATGCTATACACCTAAACTAGTTGCATCGGACTTTATTGCAGTTATGGATGAAGCTCTTGGTAAAAAACAAAAATGTCATTTTTTTGGCAATTCAAGAGGCGGCAACATCGGATTTGAACTGGCCACCGACCCATCCACAAGAAAAAGATTTCATTCATTTATCATAGGCGGAGCTAAACCCACCCCGTCTGAAGCTACTAAGCAATTTCCGAAATTACTACAAAATGGTGTAGATGGGTTCGTTAATAGCCTAAAAGAAATGTTTCCCGGCAGTGCTTTCCCATCAGGCTTAGAAGAGCGTTTTCGCAAAAATGATCAAAAGGCGTGGATTGCAGCAAATTCTAATCCAGGCGACTGGCCTGATTATACTGACATGTTATCTGATATTGATGTGCCATGTTGTTTTTTTACAGGATCAGAAGACCCAGATTGCGCCGAATTAGAACAAGCATCTAGGCTGGTCAAAGATAGCATGTTTGTCAAACTTGATGGTCAAACGCACACAGAAGTATATTGGCAAAGTAAAGAACCAAGAACCGTAGAAATAATAATCGATTTTCTTAGCAAGCATTTCTCCAAGCCTTAAGAGTGCGATCTAATAAACAATCCTGGAGGATAGTATGTCTATTTATGTGCATGTAAAACATTACCTGAATGAAGCTGGCATGAACAATTTTGAAGATTGGTTTAGCCGCGTCTATGCCTTTATGAAAAAACAGCAAGGGTTTCAATCGCTGATTTTTGAGAAATACGCATCAGAACAACTTGTACATATTGTCCTATGTTTCGAAGATATTGAAAAACTTGAAGCATGGTTTGGCGAACCTGTACATGACGAGCTGGTTAATGAACTTGACCAATATCGCGTAAAAGATTTCTGCGAGGCAACCAGAACAACTGACCCAGATGCAAACTGGAGAGAATTAGACTACGAAAAAATAGAGGCCATTAATAAGCCAGAAATCGCATCCTAGATCACGGCCTCGCTTCATAATACAAATTAAAAGGGTTATCAATATCAAGCATCTTAAAGCGTCGAAACCCTGCTTTAGTTATCATTGCTTTTGCGGTACTTGGACCAAACCCAAGCGTACCTAGTTTCGCGCAATTTTCGCCGACACAAGCGGATGGCAAACAACAAACAAGAGAGCATGCATAAAAATATTTTGCCAACGGGTTTTTTAAGTTCTCCGCAAAACTGTCGGCAACTTTTAGATCTGATACAAACCAAGTGCCATCCACATTTAGTGATTTATAAATACTATCAATTACACTTTGTGGATCTGCCATATCGTGAACACAGTCGAAACTTAAAATTAGATCAAAGCTTTGATCATCCGGTAATTTATGCTTGGAAACATCATTTTTGCATTCTTTCATGTATCATCACCCCTTGAATTCTATCAAATTATAGTCTATATAATATGATGAATCGGTTAAAAACACCAAAACACAATTCTCTGGAGAAAATTGATGCAAAACAACTCTCAACTAAAAACTGTTGCCTCTTTATTCCGCAAGCTTGGCTACTGGGAGACATTAAATGCCTTGGTGCACGACGAGACCCATGGCCATGGAACCATCGCCTCAATTACTAACCTACAGGGAAATATTGCCCCAGAAATACTACACACATCTTTACAACAGCTTTTCTTACGCCATCCTATGCTACGAGGCACATTAAAGAAAGATGCCGATGGCTATGTTGTTGCACTCAATGCCAATTTCTCCGACATCCCAATTAGAATCATCACCACACCAAACAATAAAAATCCCCGCGGCAAGCCACGGGGTATTAAAAGAGGCGCAATTGCTCCGTTTCAA
>JAGLTR010000036.1 GCA_023135155.1 Gammaproteobacteria bacterium | reverse complement strand
ATCCCCCGCCCACTAATCCCGTCATCCCGTACTTGATACGGGATCCAGAAACATAAGCAATTCCCAATACCCTAAACACCTTATGGATTTCGCAGGCAAGCTGCGGAATAATGCCGAACGACTATGGGACTATTACAACAGCCCCACTATCTAAAATCACCCCAACGCGTCTGCAACGCACTGATTGCTGACAGAGCAGCAGTCTCAGTCCGCAATACACGAGGTCCAAATTTTATTGGTAAAAAACCATGATCTGTCGCCAAGGAGATCTCATCCAAAGTTAAACCACCCTCAGGCCCAATTAACAAAGTAATTGGTTGTGAGCTATCCTCATCAAAGCTCACATCGGCCAAGCCCACCTCAGCCCGATGACATAGCATTAAACACAAACCTTTCTGCTTTTGCTGTAACCAACCCTCTAAATTTTGCGCGTCATTTAAAACTGGAATATAATTCCGCCCAGACTGCTCACAAGCACTAATGATTACTGCCCGCCAATGCTGCAAACGTTTTTGCAAACGCTCACCAGAAAGTCTCACATTACAACGCTCAGAAAATAGCGGGGTAATTTCATTTACACCTAACTCAACAGCCTTTTGAATTACATAATCCATCTTTTCACCACGCGCAATTGCCTGGCCAAGATGTATTTTCAACGGCGACTCCACATCACGTGCGATAAAGTTGGTGATCTTTGCAACAACTCTATTTTTTTCTACGACTGTTAACTGCGCACTGAATTCGCCACCTTTGCCGTTAAAGAAAATAACTGGGGCTTCGACCTTTAGGCGTAATACAGTTACAACGTGACAAACTGCGCTTGCGTTTAATGTTAATTCCTCGCCGATATTTAAATTATTTTCGCAATATATTCTTGGTATTTGCATTTAAGTTTTCCTTGATAGGTCTTAGATGTTATTTTCGAAAGGACTCTCTGGTATCAGACGCATGCAATGCGTCTCTACGCTTAATCTTAATGCGCCTCATCCCAGTTGTTGCCTACGCCTATATCAACGACCACTGGCACTGAAAGCTGTACTGCTTGTGTCATAAATTCACGTATTTTATCCACTGCAGATTCGACATTTTCTTCTGCCACTTCGAAAACCAATTCATCGTGCACTTGCATCAGCATAGTAATATCCAGATCTGCACCTAAAATCCAACGGTCAATATTAATCATTGCGATTTTAATAATATCAGCAGCAGTCCCCTGCATTGGTGCATTAATAGCAGCTCTTTCTGCCGCCATTTGGCGCATATAATTACTCGAATTAACATCAGGAACATAGAGCCGTCGCCCAAAAATAGTTTCCACAAAACCATGCTGCTTAGCAAAACTACGCGTTTTATGCATATAATCCTGCACTCCGGGATAGCGTTGAAAATATAATTCAATATACTCTTCAGCCTGCTTACGAGAGATCCCTAATTGTTTTGCCAGTCCAAATGGCGACATACCATAAATCAAACCAAAATTAATTGCCTTCGCACGTCGACGCTGTTCTTTTGTTACCTCATCCGGTGCAATACCCAATACTTCAGCCGCAGTCGCGCGATGGATATCACCATCATTTGCAAAGGCACTGATTAATCCAGGATCCTGCGATAAATGCGCCATAATGCGCAACTCTATCTGCGAGTAATCAGCAGAGATAATTTTCTTATCCGCTGTTGCGACAAAAGCCTGCCGAATGCGCCGCCCCTCTTCTGAACGCACAGGAATATTCTGCAAATTCGGCTTCGTTGAAGATAGACGCCCAGTAGTCGTTACCGCCTGGTTATAGGAGGTATGAATACGCCCAGTTTGCGGATTAATCTGCTGTGGCAAAGCATCTGTATATGTTGACTTTAACTTACTTAAACTACGATGTTCTAAAATAATTTTTGGCAAAGGATAATCTAAAGCTAACTCCTGCAATACAGGTTCCGCTGTCGACGGCTGTTTTTTCGGCGTCTTTTTTAAAACCGGTAACTGCAATTTATCGTACAATATTTCTTGCAGCTGCTTCGGCGACGCGAGATTAAATTCTTGACCAGCAATTTGATAAGCCTCAACTTCCAATTCAGCTATCCGAACTGCTAACTCTGCGCTCTGTTTTTGCAATAATTCAACATCGATTTTTACCCCGCACATTTCCATGCGAGCTAAAACATTAATCAGCGGCATCTCAATATCATTAAAAACCTCAACCAGTTTTTCATGCTCCGCCAACAACGGCCATATTTTTTCATGCAACTGCAACACCACATCAGCATCTTCTGCTGCATAAGGCCCCGCTTTATCCAAATCAACCTGATTAAACGTTAACTGTTTTTTACCACTGCCTGCAACATCGGAAAAACTTACTGTATTAAAGCCTAAGTATTTCAGCGCTAAACTATCCATATCATGCCGTACAATAGCGCTATTTACGACATAAGACTCCAGCATGGTGTCATAGGCGATACCATTAAGATGAATATCATAATTTGCCAACACCTCAAGATCGTATTTTAAATTCTGACCACACTTTAAAACCTCTTTGCTTTCCAAAAGCGGCTTCAACATCTCTAAAACATAATTAATATTGAGCTGCGCAGGCACACCCTCATAATCATGAGCTAATGGAACATATGCCGCCTCGCCAGGGGTAACCGCAAAAGAAACACCAACCAATTTCGCCTGCAGCGCATCTAAATTATTAGTTTCCGTATCAAATGCAAAAACTTCAGCCTGTTTTAATTTCTCTAACCAATCAACAAAATCCGACTGCGTCAAAATAGTTTGATAATCACACTCTTGTTTTAAAGCGCTTACAACGGGACTCTCACTTACAGCTTCCGATAACCATTTCTTAAATTCCAGCTCTTGCAACAATTCGGTTAATTGTTCCCTATCCCCAGCTGTTTGCACCAACTCATCCAGCTCAATATCCAGAGAAACATCATATTTTAAAGTCACCAAACTATGCGCCATCTGTAACTGCTCCAGACTACCGCGCAAATTCTCACCTAACTTACCTTTAAACTCATCGGCATGTTTAATTATTTCATCTAAAGAACCATACTTTTGCAACCAAGCCGCAGCTGTCTTTGGCCCAACTTTATCAATCCCAGGAATATTATCGCTCTTGTCGCCAATTAAACTGAGATAATCAACAATCTGCTCCGGCGCCACGCCATATTTCTCGATAACCTGCTCACGACCAAAATAGGCATTCGACATGGTGTTGATTAAATTCACCTGACCATTCACCAACTGCGTCATATCTTTATCACCAGTTGAAATCAGCACCTCGAGACCATGCTCTTTACCAGCTTTCGCCAAGGTCGCAATAACATCATCGGCTTCAACACCAGACACAGCCAAAAGCGGCAGCCCCAAAGCCTTAATCAAAGCATGCAGCGGCTCAATCTGACTACGCAGCTCAGGCGGCATCGGCGGCCGATGCGCCTTATACTCCTTATACATCTCATGTCGGAAAGTCGGCCCCTTGGCATCAAACACCACCACTACACGCGCAGGATCATATTCGGCCAAAAGCTTGCGGATCATGTTCACCACCCCATAAATCGCCCCAGTAGGCTGCCCCTTGGAGTTAGTCAAAGGTGGCAAAGCGTGAAAAGCGCGATAAAGATACGAGGAACCATCAATCAAAATAAAAGGCTTGGAAAATTTCTTACTCATAGTAGCGCGATACTACCACAAACCAGGTGAAGAGTATTAGCAGGCTGTGAATGTTGACATAACATAAACAAATAGCCAGAATAGCGTCCCGATCAGGATATGGCTACGTAGCTCAGCTGGTTAGAGCGCAGCACTCATAATGCTGAGGTCGGTGGTTCGAGCCCACCCGTAGCTACCAGTAAAATCAATAGGTTACAAGAAAGGTCTGTGGCGAGCAAGTTGGCTTGGGTTGTATTTGGGTGAGAAATGAAACGCACAAAAAAGCTCTTCTGCCCACAACCAAGCACAAACACACACAATCTTTGGAATAACAAAAAGAAGTTATTTAGGTTACCTGACTCAAAATCAACCTCAGAATCTTATCTTGCCACACGTCTTTGTTAAAAAACACATGACCCGCCTTAGTAATAATATTTAATCTAGCATGTGGAATTAACTTAGTAAGCTGTTCAGCATGCGCCTTTAACTGCAACTTATCATTTTCACCATGGACTATTAACGTTGGCACACTGATAGCTTTGAATTCTTCGGCTTCAATTGTTGGCGCAGAATTCACCGCTGCAATATGGTTATATGCAATCGCATAATCGCCTGGATGTCTTTCATAAATAGACTCAGTGTATTTCACCGCCATCTCCTTATCAAAAGACAAGCTACCATTTAGATACTGCCAGCTATTCAACCAACCAGGTAGATCTTTTGCAAAATCACCTGCGGGCTTATTGCTTAACAATACATCCCCGGTTTTTTGACTAGCAACAGGCAATTTATACCTCTCATGCATAGATAACGGGCCTACTGACATAATAGTTGCAGAATGTACACGATCAGCGTGACGTAGTGTCAAAAGCTCTGCTATAAACCCGCCCATTGAGTGACCAACAACATGTACCTTTTTGACGCCATAACCATCCAAAATAGCTAAAGCATCATCCACTAATGCAAAAATATCATAAGGCCCAGCGAGAACATCACCGCCATGCTTCACAGCATCGGATTTAGCTGCCGGAAAATGCGTCGAATAACCAATATCGCGATGATCGTAACGTATAACAAAGTAACTAAGCCTTGCCAGCTCTTTGCAAAACAAATCTGGCCAAAAAGTGCTGGGCGCTTGGGCTCCAGCAATCAATAAGATACATTCTCTATCTGATGAGCCAAAACTTTCAGTCCATAGCTCTACGTTCTTATTAGCGATAATTTTTGGCACTACTATTTCCTAGATAAAACTCGCAACTAACGAGACTAAAATATGATTGTGAATCATTATATAGAAAAATCCACGTTGACAAAACTCTCCGCTCTACCCGGATAAACAACTGTTATGCGCTGCAACACATAAGCACTTTCTAACCACAATACTGAGTAACGATTTGGATGCGAGAATGTCCAAGCAACTCACTGATAATTAATCGCGCTGATTTATCAGTTTCTTTTTGCTCTTGAGATAATTCATTGGATTTAGGTCCACCACAAGCAGGGCAATCCCAACCAGTCAATTGCTTATATTGCTCCTGCGCATAAGCATGACGCAAACCATGCGCATGTTTAATGCCAGCTTTTTGCACCTGTTTATCATAAGCATTCCTATGTTGAATGTAACTTAATCCCGGAGGGATTAATGATTGCTGCTCGTTCTTAACCAGTTTTTTTGCTTCATCTATCCAAAAGCGCGCTTCTTTTGTATGAATGCGAACCGTACGCGCTCGCCCTCCTTTGCACCATGAAGCTTGCAGCTCAATATAATCACCTTTATCAGCTAAGTATGGCTTAAGCTTAATACTCTCTTCTCGCCGTAATCCTAAATATCTTTGCAAATGCAAGTGAATCACCACATGTCGATCTGTTATTTTGGAAAAATCAACTTTACTTATATCAATCGCTTTATTGATACTATAAACACTCTCTCTTCTGCCAACTCCTAACTCTTCATTACTTGGAACAACATTGGACCTACCACTGTTTTCACATAACCAGCGTAAAACCGCATTACGATTTTTGATCGTTGCTATCGCTATACCCTTCTCTTTCCATTGGGTGTTTAAATAATGAATATGCTTCTGCTTAAGTCCTTGGACATGAGTTAACTTATACCCACCAATATGCAACTCATCAGCCATTAAATTTAATATACGTTTACGATCCATGCGTGTTGTGTAAGAGCCTTCACGGCTATGACGCATCACTACATATATACTCTCCTTTAGTTTATGTTTTCTTGACATTTTTTAACCTCATCATTATACATTAGTGCAACATGTTTCCGCTTCATCACCCAAATAAAGTATTGCTGAGCGTAGTGCATCCAGCTTATGGCTTTCCAGTCATAGTGCTACGGCTTTTGCCGCTAGTCGGATACATTCTTAGGGCTGAGACAATCTTTCGATCATCTCGAAACGAAAGTTCGAGAATACCATCGACTGTTGAAAGGACTGATGAGTCCAAATCAACTAGTTTCGCTGCATTTATTACTTTCACTACATTACTTCCAAACTTTTAATTAAACGATTACTTACATTTTCCAGAGCTTCATCTGTGACCAATGCGTTAATTAATTTGCGCAATGATGGCGATAGTTCTGTTGCTTCGAATGTTCGCTGTTGCAAATTCCTCAGTCGTTGATAGCTTTCGTCTGTCAATAAATATCTCCGCTTATCTCCTTCTACTATTGCTTCAGAAATTACAGCTGATTCTATTACTTCTTCAGTCATAACTTTATTGGTCATATTGCCTCCTATAGTTGTTATTAATTAAACTTTCATTGTTTCGTTTATGAATTGCATATTTCTATTCATGATCAACTGTAAAAGTTGCTTCATATTGGATTAAGATTTAATACAATAATGCGCTGTGCTTGTTACGTTTATACGATTAGAATATTGCGTCGTTTGCTACATCGCCTTCATGATCGCTATTACTTATTACTCAGATTACATTCGCGCGCTTTAACATTGCACTAACACTATCTGTTAACAAAGTAACGCTGCATCATAACTGCCCTGCAACAATAGATGGCATATCTGGACCAAAAGGTCCGATATACAATATGAGGCTTTTAGCAATTCCAGTAAGAACCGCTAGGTGGCACAAAAGCAGAAAACCGCTTTTCACCACTCACCTCTAAATGAATCAGTAGTTACTGACTCTGGTATGATGATATACAAAACAACAATGTCATTTTGCATCAAGCCAAAAATTCATTATGAATAACAAATCTCCGAGCATGTCACATGGCTTCTCTGCTCTTACCTTGAGGTTTATAGTCGACCAAGGCATCGACTTTGTATTAGTGATTATATATAATGTGTATACTGTTTGTCAACAGCTTATGCGAAAACGTCTACAGCAATACTGCCTCAAACAACCCATTTCCAATTTGTCACTTGTGTATCACTGAGAAAATCGCAGGTAAATCTGGTCGAATGCCGCTTGGATAGTAGCTTATAGAGGCGGACTCCATCACGTCACTGCGCCGATGGTGTCGCAGTGACGTGATGGGGCCCACCAGCCTTCATAGCACCTCCCTTCTCGTTTTGCTAATCCCCGCATCACAGTAATAAGAACGCTGCCCACACCAATTTACGCATAACCAGTCATGCGATTGGGTAGCAACGGCGGCACAAAAAGATGAACAGAGCACGTACTAAGCCTTTCCTACTTAGTTTTGACAGGTATAGCATTCTGATGTACGGTACAAGCACAGTTAAATGCAAGGTAGTGTTGTATTTTAGGTTGTTTGCTACTCTTTGCTTGGAGCTAAACACTTGAAATTATGCAAAGATGCATTTCATATGGGTATTTAGAAGGTGCTTAAAATTTTCAAACTACCATTCATTTTGATTACGGTCATAATCCTAGCGGCCTTAATTGTTGTTGTTTTTTACGCATCCCACCATTACCGTTCAAAATTTTGGCGTATGTTGACTCAAAAGGATGTGCGCGCTATTTACAGTATTTTACAGACTCAAACTCCTGGCGCCATTGATTCCCTTAATCCACAGTTCAAATACTGGATGAATAACGGTTTAAAACAAGCCTTGAAAATGTCTAAAGCGGTTGATTCGCGGCAAGGGTACTATTTTGTTATTAAATACTATGTGAATGGATTTCATGATGAGCATGTTATTGTAAACTTTGATTTTTCAAAAATAAAAATTCAAAATACTAAAAAATGGGTAAAACAGTACCCTGGCTTCTTTGTAAAATACAAAGATGGAATCTTTATTATTACTTCAAAAGATTACAGCAGCGAGTCAGGTATGCCTCCCAAAGACGCAAAGCTTGTTAGCTGCGATAATCAATCCGTGAAAAAATTGATGAATGAGCGTGTTTTTCCTTACCATGGCAATACCACCTTAAATTCTGATTGGACTCTCTATGGCTCCTTTCTATTATTGGACGATGGTAATCCATTTTTGAGCCCTATTAAAGAATGTCGATTTTTATATAAAGATCGTTACTTCAACATCAAACTTAATTGGAGAAAATCAAACTTTAATAGTACATATGTGAGAAACAATATAGTTTACACACATAATTGGCCGGCAAGTAAAATTACAAAATTTGGCAACGATGGGTCTTGGGTATATTTGCCTTCCTTCTGGCCTGATACTTTAGACAAATTAGCAGCCATCAAATCTGTAATGGCCAAAATAAGGTTTTTAAGAAATGAAAAGGTTATTGTTTTTGACGTTAGGGGTAATTCCGGCGGAAGCTCAGAATGGGGAAGTATAATTCTAAGTAACTTGTACGGAAAAGAATATTTTAACGAACACAATAATAGTAGAGATGCCTTGTATTCGGAATGGCGAGTTACTAAAGAGAATATTCAAAGTATTGAAAAATATTACCTACCATTGCTTTATGAAACTGTTGGCAAAAATGGTGTTGATTACCAAAAAATGTCCGCAATCGCTGCTGGCATGCAAAAAGCTCTTGAAAATGGCAAGGAGTTTTATAAAGAAACCCTTGACAGAACTGTTCATAAATCATTTTCTGTAGGAAGAGCAGTAAGTAAATTCACCGGCCATATTTTTGTTCTAACTGACGGTCGTTGCGGAAGCGCTTGTTTAGATTTTCTGGATGAAGCAAAGTGTTTTGCGAATGTAATTCAGATTGGTAGGCCAACACATGCGGATACGAACTATGTATCAAACAGAGAAGTTTTGCTGCCGAGTGGAATATGTCATTTAACGCTTCCTATGAAAGTTGAAAGAAATCGGGGGCGTGCCAGCAACCAACCACACATACCCAAATATATTTATTCTGGTGATATAAATAACACTGATAAATTAAGACAATGGATCAATAAACTTGCTCGTAAACTAGAGAAAACAGGCGCTACGTAATCGATATAAATAAATATGGGCAATAGTTTAAACACAATACTAGTAGTGAAAATACAAAATGCCCCCCATTTGTTTTTGGGAGGCAGATAAAGTTTGACGCCTAGAAGCTTACATGAAATTTAAGTTCAAAACATCAACCTGATACTGACGCATACCACTAAAATAAAACCGCATGAATCTCTATCTCTAGTTGCGCAATACCCACTGTTTATGTGGACAAGCCAAAACGGCTTTCTAAACGTCACACAATCCCACATTGCCGACGACAGGCTTTAGAATCCGCCATGCAACCACTACTATCAATTGCATTAGGAAGAAATGGCACCGAAACCTAGCAGATTTCTTCATTCTGACTATCAAACAACTTCACTACTCTCGTTAGCTTCACAACACCAGCAATTTATTAAGCTAACAATAGTATTTTCGCAAATGGCAGACTTCCAGCCACTGCTTACTACAATTACAAGTACCCAAGCCCGCCACGCCTCTCTACGATACGAACCACGGAGGGTTATTTCTTTTATGACTATTGAATATAACAGTCATACCCTAGCTATATGCGCTAACAAAAATCTAACAACTCCACTCAGCGTACCCAAGAGCGGAGCGATTAAGTTCTTCACGCATATGTTGCCACTTAGGCAAGAATTTATCCATGTAGGCTATAAACTTTTCATTATGATTTCGTTCGAGCAAATGCACCATTTCATGAATAAGCACATATTCTATGTTTTCGATTGGTTTCTTCGCTAACTCAGTATTAAGCCAAATCCTTTTTGCTTTAGGGTTGCAAGTGCCCCACTTTGTTTTCATTGTTCTAATACATATCTCGGCTACTTTTACATTCATCTTTTTTTCTAGATTTACAATATAATGCAATATTAATTCTCTTAGCTGTTGTCTGTACCATCCTTGTAAAACTTCTTTTCTGAGCGTCATAAGAGCATTTTTACGCACATAAAGCTCAATAGTATTGTGCTTTAAAACCACCTTTGGCGCAGCATCTTGCTCTACTACTTTTAACAAATATCTTCGCCCAAGATAGTAATGACTCTCACGAGTAATATATTCTCTTGGCGCCTCTCTTTTTTGGCTTTTAAATCTTGCTTGCTGTTTTCTAATCCAACCCAGTTTTGAAATGCTAAAAAGGCGAATGGTTTCTAAGTCCATGCGCAATGGCGCCGAAATCGTCACTCGACCTTGAGGAGGATGTACGCTCAAATGCACATTCTTGATGTCTTTATAAATCACATCACAGCGAATGTCATCTAATTCAATTATATTGTAACTAGTATTCATTTTGCTTTTTTATAATTTGAAAAACCCTTTCCACCTCTGCATTATCTTGCAATACTTTATTTATAGCTTGTTTGATCAAATTTTCACTTGGAGGATTTCCCCTCCAATCAGCACGCCTGCTGAGATCCACCGCCTGGTCAACTAATATTGCTAATTCCTCACTCTTACCAAGGTTGTTATACAGAGCTCGTTGTGCCTTTGTTTTTATTACAGTCGGCAGATCATCACGAACAGGATTTACCACTCGTTTTGTTATCTCAGCAATTTTTTTCAAATGCTCTTCATAGCTCAGAGCATTAGCTTTTCGTTCTCTAATAATTCCGCTTAGGAGCTGGGACATCTCGTCGAAATATGCGGGATCAATCAAATGATCCTTGGTGATTTTGATGCGCACATTATTTTCAATCGCCTCAGCAATCGCTTCTTTACTGTCTTTTATTCCCTCAGGTAAACTTGTAATCGCAGCGGCAATACCACTGTTTATAATAATATCGAGCAATGACTGATCGCCAAACGAATCTATCCTTCTGCTATCTTCTGCTTGAATATAGGTATCAATCAGATATCGCATATCTGCCTCGTAGGTTTTGATATCGAGTTTCTCACCACTCACCAACCGAATCTCTTCTCTTAATTTTAAATGCTTATCAACCTTGCTTTTAATCGCCATAACTTCATCAGCACTATATCCGGCCGCACTCATCTCGCCCGCAATATTGGCATAAGATCGTATTAACGCAACCGTATACTTGTAAAATGCAGTTCGTTTTACTTCTGTATCTTTTAAATCCTGCCTATTTTCCGGATTACCGCAAAAATAATGGGTATACGCTAAAGTATCTTTTGGTGGCAATACAGGCTCGCACACTAAAGCAATTGCTTCCAGCGCGTCATCCAACCGCTCCTTACCTTTAGTTAAGCGATCCTTCAATACAATATCAATTTCTTTCTTTTCAAACTTATCACAATCCAATTCAGAGGCATAAACCGAATAGGCTCCTTCTAACTTGGGAAATAAATCTTTGTAATCCACAATATATCCAAACTTTTTGTCTTCGCTATCCAATCGGTTCACCCGACAAATCGCCTGAAATAGCCCATGATCTTGCATTCTTTTATCTATATACAAATAGGTACAAGGCGGCGCATCAAAACCAACCAGGAGCTTATCTACGACAATAAGCAGCTTCATATTTGCCGGTTCGTCTATAAATTTCTTTTTAGCTGTGTCCTCATATGTTTCTGCTTTTGATTTGCCAGGTTCCGCAGAAACATCCTTCAGTAACTCGGAGTATATTTTATACACATACTCTTTTCCGGTTTCGGTATTCTCACCAGTATCTTCAGTAACAATGTCTTTGGTGGAAGGATTGTACGAAGTAATGAGAGCGCACTTGTTTTTTAGTGCTGTATTTTGAAACATCTCAAAATAACGAGCTGCCTCATAAATGCTTCCCGCAACTAGAATCACATTTCCAAATTCAGAGACCAGACGTGGTTTCGTGCTGAAATCTAACACCACATCTTGTACGATTTTCTCCAACCGTGATTTGGAGCCCAAAACCTTTTGCATCGTGCCCCATCTCTTTTTCAGCTCATGCTTCTGGAAATCATTAAGTCCTTTAGTTTTAGCGTCAAACCACGCATCTACTTTTTCCCTAGAAGAAAGTTTTGTATCAATATCACGCGCCTCATACATCAAATCTAAAACTACACCATCCTCTACTGCCTCATTGAATTTGTAGGTGTGAATATATCTGCCAAAAATTTGTTGACTCGTTTGTTTATCTTTTTTGAGTAACGGAGTTCCGGTAAAACCAATAAATACAGCGTTTTTTAAAATCGCCTTCATTACTTTGTGCATTTTCCCGGACTCAGACCGATGACATTCATCCACAAATACAAATAACTCACCAACAGTATTATTTGGACCGCTTTTCAGCTCTTCAATATATGCATCAAAATTATCTATATCACGAGCACCAAACTTATGAATAAGGGAACAAAGTAAGCGAGGCAAAGGATTATTTAATTGCTGCATCAAATCCTTGCCGCTTGTGATACGATTAATTTCTTTTTCACCAGCTTCACGAAAAACACGCTCAATTTGTTTATCAAGCCCAATTCGATCAGTTAAAATCACCACTCTAGCATTGGGATTATTTTCCAAAATCCATTTAGCAAGCCACACCATTATCAAGCTTTTGCCGCTGCCTTGGGTATGCCAAATGATCCCGCTTTCTCGTCTGCGCACGAATTCCTGCGCTGCTTTAATGCCAAAATATTGGTGCGTTCTTGGCAGCTTCTTAGTTCCGCCATCAAATAGCGCGAAGTCATACAAGACTTCCAAAAATCTTTTTTTATCGCACATCTTAAGTAGATATTTATCCAGCTGAAGCATGCTGTCGTCCTGCTCGTCTTCTTTCCATTTCAGAAAATATTTTTCGGCAGTGCCAATAGTTCCATACTTAAGTCCTTCGGTATCATTACCAGCAAAAACAAATTGAATCGTAGAAAAAAA
>JAGLTR010000035.1 GCA_023135155.1 Gammaproteobacteria bacterium | reverse complement strand
GGGGTGGGTGAATTACCGTTTACCAAGCTAACGTCGGCGCGGCTATAAGAAAAGCCATCCACCGCATCTTTGGCACCGTTATGGGCGTTTTAATCGGCGTAGCTTTAAGCATCATGTTTGTACATCATCGACATTTATTAGAAGGCTTTATAGTTATTCTAATATTTTTCGCTGTCTACACTCGCCTTTTTGCTTATTATATTTATGTTTTCTTTTTTACGATGTTATTGATATTAATTTTAGGCTTTGGTGGCGCCAATCCTTGGACATTTGCTTTTTATCGCATTATCGACACCGGCATCGGTGCCTGTATCGCACTGGTAACTTCAATTTTTCTCTTCCCAGAATGGGCACGCGAAGATTTTTATACCACGATTATAAACGCGATTAAAGATAGCCATAAACTGTTCGGCGCCATTATGAATTACATGCTCAACAACCAGCAACCAGAACCTGACTTTATAACCCAAGCTGTTGACATCGAAAATCTGCTTACTATCCAACGCCAACGCTTTGACGACTACACACATGAACCAAGCTCGATGGTAATCGCAGATGGTTCGGCAAGCTCAATTACAACCGCACAAGAACGAATGCATAGCGTCCTCTTAAGCTTTATTGTCTTAATACAAAATGATGTACGCGCACTCATGAACGATGAATTAAAAACAGCATTAACTGATTTCTGCAAACAAACAGACACGCTCGTTCAACAGTTAATAGAAGCTACGACAAACAACAGCCCTCTTCCTGAATTGGATCATATCGATCACGCTTTAACTACTATATCTTCCTGCGTAAAAGCTCACGACCCTGAACATATTAATATTATGTTGCATCTGCTGTTTCACAACTGTTACGCCTATTTAAGTGAAATAAAGCATATCAAACAAGCGATCGCACAATTAAGAGCCAAAGGGTGACACCGCCGCCATAACTATCTAAAATGCCACTATGAAACAATCTATAGATACGCATGTGCACGACACCGTCGCGATTGCACTCAAGGAAGATCTCGCTGGCAAGCAAGATATAACCGCTCTCTTAATTCCAAGTGATACCATGGCGCGAGCACAGGTCGTCACGCGCGAAGATGCTATTGTCTGTGGCCAAGCGTGGGTGAACGAGGTTTTTCGTCAGGTTAACCCTAAAATCTCTGTCAACTGGCACTGCAAGGATGGTGATTTTGTCGTCGCTGACACAATGCTCTACGATCTCAGTGGTCCAGCTCGCGGACTATTAACTGGAGAACGTGTGGCGTTAAATTTCCTCCAGATGCTCTCTGGTGTTGCTACGGTTACCCATAATTATCTCGAACAGATAAATGACCTAGAAACAAAACTACTAGATACGCGTAAAACTATTCCGGGTTTAAGGCTTGCGGAAAAATATGCAGTCCGTTGTGGTGGCGGCACTAACCACCGTATGGGACTTTATGACGCTTTTTTAATTAAAGAAAATCACATCATCGCCCGCGGCTCAATTGCCGAAGCAGTTAGCCAAGCGAAGCGCATTGATAGAAATAAAAAAATCGAAGTCGAAGTTGAATCACTTGAACAACTAACCGAAGCCATAGAAGCTGGTGCTGATATTGTGATGCTCGATAATTTCACCACGAAAGAGATGCAATCCGCCGTCGAATTAGCCCAAAAACAGGTAAAACTCGAAGTCTCGGGCAATGTTACTTTAGAAACTATCCGCGAATTCGCCAAAACCAGTGTCGACTATATCTCTGTCGGTGCTCTTACTAAAAACGTCAAAGCTATTGATCTTTCGATGCGGTTTGTCTAATGAAAAAACACTACGACACAGATGTTCTTATAATTGGCAGCGGCGCCGCGGGTTTAGGTTTAGCATTGCGTCTTAAGGATCATTGTCGCGTTGCTCTGCTGGCCAAAGACACCGTCCAAGAGTGCTCCACCCTTTATGCCCAAGGTGGCGTAGCCGTGGTCATGAGCGATGAAGATAGCATCGAATCACATATTGCCGATACTATCGATGCTGGCGCAGGTTTATGCAACCCTAAAGTTGTGCGTTTTGCTGTTGAACGCGGACCTAAAGCAGTTCAATGGCTAATCAATCAAGGTGCGCACTTCACGACCGAAAAAGATAATGCCAAATATCACTTAACACGTGAAGGTGGTCATACTCACAGACGTGTTTTGCATGCTGCTGATGCCACTGGTCATGAGCTTGAAGTAACGCTTGCCGATATCGCTACAGCTAGTCCTAATATTAAAATCTATGAACGTTTTATTGCGGTTGATCTGATTAAAAAATACAACCGCTGTGTTGGCGCTTATGTTTACGATGAAAAACATAAACGCGTAGTTACCTTTAGCGCTAAAATTGTCGTGCTCGCAACTGGTGGTGCAAGTCGTGTTTATCTATATTCAAGCAATCCGGACGTATCAATTGGTGACGGTATCGCTATGGCTTGGCGTCTTGGCGCAACTATTGCCAATATGGAATTTAATCAATTTCATCCAACCGTATTACACCACCCCCCAGCAAAAGGCGGTTCGTTTCTGATATCAGAAGCCCTGCGTGGTGAAGGCGCTCTGTTAAAACTGCCTAATGGCGAACGCTTTATGCCCGAATATGATAAGCGTGCTGAACTCGCTCCGCGTGATATTGTCGCGCGCGCTATTGATGACATAATAAAACGCCACGGCCTACCACATGTTTTATTAGATATTTCGCACAAACCTGCAAGCTTTATTAAAAAACATTTCCCAACTATTTATAACAAATGTTTAGCATATGGTTTTGATATCACCAAAGAACCAATCCCAGTTGTGCCAGCTGCGCACTATACCTGTGGCGGTGTAAAAATTGATCTCAATGGCAAAACAGATATTCCCAATCTCTACGCCATCGGCGAAGTAACTTGTTCTGGTTTACACGGCGCCAACCGTATGGCGAGTAATTCCCTGCTCGAGTGTTTGGTTTTCGCCGAATCTGCTAGCGAAGAGATCATAAATAATCTCGCGAATATAAAATTAATAAACGAAATAAAACCCTGGGATGAGAGCTGGGTAAAAGATTCCAGCGACGAAGTTTTTGTTTCCCATAACTGGGATGAAATCAGAAAATTCATGTGGGATTACGTCGGCATCGTGCGCAGTAATAAAAGATTAGAACGCGCAGAGCATCGCATTAAGATTCTCAAAAAAGAGATTCAGGAATACTACGGTAATTTCCGCATAGACAGAAACTTGATCGAACTAAGAAATCTAATTGTTGTTGCTGATCTCATCGTAAGATCAGCCAAACAACGCCGAGAGAGTCGCGGATTACATTACACACTTGATTATCCGCAGAAGCTTAAAACCAAGCCTAAAAACACCTCGCTCAAAAATAAGTAACCATAATCAATAACCTACAGCGCTAAAAAACCAAAAAGAGACGCCCAACTTAGGCATCTCAATATTTTTTGTATTTCAAGCCATAGCAACTAAAAATATTACTTTTAGCAAAATCGGAACCTTTTATTATGTAACTTGTGTTTCAAATTTGAATCTGCAAAATACCCACTAACGCTACCGTGAAATCTCTTATTACAATCCTCATTTAAGCCTTCCCCTCGCCGCTGTCCATAAACCTCTCCATTTTTTACACACGCATTACTATTATCCCCGTATGTAAAATCTTTAGGGGATACCCATAAAGCACTACCCCATGCACACGTATCATATTTACAAACATATCTGTATTCATTTCCATTAGCTTTACAAATAGCAACGCTATCAGCATAACATACACTTAAACAAGACATACTCACTAAAAACATAACTACTAAATAATTTCGTAATCTCATATCAGACCTCCCCTTTATAATGTTACAACAAACTCTACCCATTCACCTCGATAAATGATGCTATTAATTCATCCCCCAAGCTAACAACAGCAGAGATCACGGACACGAATCACCCATATTAAAAGCACCATTTTCCAGGTTATTGTAAAACATAACACATATAAACTAAAGAAAAATTAACCAGTCGAAATAATCGTCCAATTAAAAATAGCATATTCACGCAAATAACCTAAAAAGTTGAACGCCACTATGCTTTACTGATTTTTCTCCAGGTATCACGCAGGGATACTGTACGGTTAAAAATTAATTTTTCCTTTGTTGATAGCTCGTGATCCACGAAGAAATAACCTAGCCTTTCAAATTGATAATAACTTTCTATCGGCGCACCTGCAAGAATTGGCTCCAGCTTAACATTAGTTTTTATTTCTAACGAATCAGGATTCATATCTAATTTAAAATCACACATCCGATCAGAACCCGGAAACTCAACCGCGAATAACCTATCATACAAGCGTACTTCACAATTTGTAAATGCTGTTGCTGACGCTACCCAATGAATTATTCCCTTTACTTTACTCATACCTTCTGGAGTTTTCCCATGCTTTGTATCTTCATGATAGTGGCAACGTAATTCTGTTATTTCGCCACTTGCATCTTTAATTACCTCATCGCAAGTAATTACATAAGCATAACGCAAACGCACATTTTTTCCTGGGGCTAAACGATGATATTTCGGTGCTGGCTCTTCCATAAAATCGGCACGTTCAATAAATATTTTGCGTGCAAATGGAACTTTACGCATCCCCATTTCCGGATTTTTCGGATGGTTTGCACACTCCAACTCTTCAGTTTTATCTTCTGGGTAATTCGTTATAACTACTTTTATAGGATCTAAAACTGCCATGCGACGTGCAGCACTTGCATCTAGGTTTTCGCGCACACAAGCTTCCAATGATGCAAAATCAATACAACTATCTTTCTTCGTCACCCCAACGCGCTCACAGAGATCGCGAATCGCCGCAGCCGGATACCCTCTTCTTCTCATACCGCGAATCGTTGGCATACGTGGGTCATCCCAACCATCAACATGCTTATCCTGCACTAGCTCTAATAATTTACGCTTACTTAAAATCGTATATGTCAGATTTAAACGCGCAAACTCAATTTGCTGCGGATGACATGGAGTATTTAAAACATCTAAATACCAATCATAAAGCGGACGATGCGCTTCGAATTCTAAAGTACAAATCGAATGCGTAATATTTTCTAACATATCAGATAAACCATGCGCAAAATCATACATAGGATAGATAATCCACCTATCGCCAGTACGATGATGCGTCGCACGCCTAATTCGATAAATAACAGGATCACGCAGATTTAAATTAGGTGCTGCCATATCAATTTTCGCGCGTAACACGCGTTCGCCATCAGCAAAATCACCATTTTTCATCGCTTCAAAAAAACGTAAATTCTCTTCAACAGAACTATCACGCGCTGGTGAATTAATCCCTGGCTCAGTCAAAGTCCCGCGATATTCACGCATCTGTTCAGCTGTTAGCGGACAAACATATGCCAAACCTTTTTTAATTAGTTCAACCGCAAACTCATATAATTTATCGTAATAATCAGAAGCGAAATACAAATTATCCCATTGAAATCCTAACCAGTTAATATCCTCTTTAATCGAGTCAACATACTCAACATCTTCTTTCGTAGGATTGGTATCATCAAAACGCAAATAACAACGGCCATCAAACTCCTCGGCTAAACCAAAGTTCAAACAGACCGACTTCGCATGCCCAATATGCAGATAACCATTTGGCTCTGGCGGAAAACGCGTTATCACTTGACCATTGTTCTTATGCTCAGCAAGATCCTTGATGATAATATTTTTCACAAAATTAGATGAGGTTTTGGTTTCTTCAGTCATGGTTGTATCTCAATAAATAAACAGAAGCAATAGTTTACACTGCTTCGAAGACAGCGTTAACAGCTAATTTCATTCATGGACCTGTTGCAACACCAACAACAATTGAGTACCATCCACGCAAATAACAAAAATTACTTGAGTGGAAAGATATGGCTACAAACTTTATTTCACGTTTTTTACGAGCTTACAAAGATGAAACAATAAAAAGTAAGCGCGAATTACTAGGCGTTACTGCAATCCTCTTTCTCGTAAATACAATATTTGATCTCACTCAAAATCGAGGTGATAAAGCACAAACAAACAATGGCACACTTCTGAGCATTATCAACTGGCTATGCCTTCTTGCTCTTATAAAGCTTGAAGCTAACACTGTTGGGCGCGCAATTGGTCGTACAGCTGCAGAAATGCAATACCCTGAAATTGCTGATGAAATATGGCGAGAAGAGACTAAAGCTGCTCGCGCCCATACCGACGAAACACCAAGTGATTTAGCACCTTTACCACCCCACAACATGTAACACAAACTGCACCAATAAACTGCTCGCATTACTCCACAAACTGTTGACTAACTTCGCCATCGCATCTGTAGCATTTTAATCAAACCATCAATAATCCCCTTCTCAAAGGCGTTGTGCCCCACGCCCAAAACAGCAACCAAATCTTCCTAAATATGAAAAATCACGACCAATCATGGTAAACTGCCAAATCCGCAATCAAGAAATAACAACTTCCAAATTTCTTGGTTTCCACCACTGTGATAAAAGGAGTAAAAAAGCAATGAAAAAAACGACCTTGTTTAAAAAATACATATTGGATAAAGAAATACTAACCATACCAGTTGTTCCCGATGCGTTATGTGCAGTTATAGCACAAAATGCTGGCTTTAAAGCTATAGGAAGAGCCGGAGTATCTGGAATCCATATGCTCGGTAAAGCTGACGTAGAGTTAGCCACATTAACTGAGCAAGCTGACTGCACAGCAAAAATTGCCGATGCTGTTGATATACCCGTGTTCGCTGATGGAGATGAGGGCCATGGAGGCATCATGAACACCATTAGAACCGTACAATTATTTGAGAAAGCAGGAGCCGCTGGACTTTTTATCGAAGACCAGGTATTCCCACAACGTTGTGGGCATACTGCCGGTAAGGAACTAATTAGCACAGAAAAAATGGTTGCGAAAATAATTGCGGCTCTTGACGCGCGAAAAGATCCAGATTTTATTATTTGCGCTAGAACTGACGCTATTGCCGTTGATGGAATTAACGCAGCCATTGATAGGGGCAACATCTTTCGTGAAGCAGGTGCCAATTTAATTTTTGTTGATGCACCTGAATCTCTCGAACATATGCGCAAAATTATTAGTGAAATTGATGCACCACAATTAGCAAACATGGTCCTTGGCGGCAAGACTCCCATTCTAAAACCTCATGAATTACAAGAATTAGGTTTTAGCACTGTAGTTTACCCTGGAGCTTGTTCATGCGTCCTTGTTAAAGCTGTACAGGACTTTTTTACTGAATTTCACAGCACTCTTGATCTGGAAAGTTTTAGTGATAGGAAAATAAATTTCCTCGAACTTTTTGATCTGACAAAACTTACTCAAATG
The DNA here is from genome assembly GCA_023135155.1 of Gammaproteobacteria bacterium. Classification (GTDB taxonomy): domain Bacteria; phylum Pseudomonadota; class Gammaproteobacteria; order UBA9339; family UBA9339; genus JAGLTR01. The sequence goes on along the minus strand of JAGLTR010000035.1, from coordinate 2,268 downwards.
CGTGAAGCAGAAGAAAAGTATACTTTACAAGGCAATGAAATAGTAAAAAGCCACAGCAATAAATCTAGACTTGGGGAAAAATAGCTGCAATTTTAGGGTTAATCTCGTGATAAAAGCTGTAGAAAACCGAATTTAGGCTCGCGGTGAGAAAAACATTTCGAAATGTTTTTCTCACGACCACAATTCATACAATTAAGATCAATCAAACAGAGACGTGACACATCACGTCTACATAAACTTCACCATCGCATCGGTTGCATTAATCAGCCCATCAATAATACCTTTCTCAAAGGCATTATGCCCTGCAGCAGGAACTATATTGAGCTGCGATTTTGGCCAACGCTGATGTATTTTCCATGCCGACACAATTGGACAGATCATGTCATAGCGACCCTGTACAATAATCCCAGGAATCTGCGCAATCTTATCCATAGCTTTGACAATTTGATTCGGCTTTAAAAAGGCGTTATGTACAAAATAGTGGCACTCAATACGCGCCAGTGAGGCAGCCATCTCTAAATCACCAAACTCATCGACCACACTTGGATCCAGAATCAAGTTCTCAGCCTGCGCCTCCCAAATCGACCATGCTTTAGCGGCAGTATGCCGAACCTCAATATCATCACTGCAAAGGCGCGCATAATAAGCCGTCAACAGATCCCTATGCTCAGCCTCAGGAATAGGTTTTACAAACTGCTCATAGTAATCCGGATAAATCCTCTGGGCCCCATACAGTGGAAACCAATCAAATTCTTCCGGTGTGCACAAAAAGACGCCGCGTAAAATCAATCCAGAAACTCGTTCAGGATAAGCCTGTGCATATACTAATGCTAAAGTTGCGCCCCATGAACCACCAAAAACCGGCCATTTCTCAACCTCTAAATGCTTACGCACCTGTTCAATATCTTTAACCAAGTGTTGAGTCGTATTCTCTTCAAGCGAAGCATGGGGAGTTGATTTCCCAGAACCACGCTGATCGAACAATACGATCCGATAAACCTTGGGATCAAAAAACCGACGATGATTGCCATTACAACCACCACCAGGACCACCATGCAAAAACAGAATCGGTATCCCCTCAGGATTGCCGCACTCTTCAATATATAATTCATGTATATGGTTAACTTTTAAACGATGAGTCAGATATGGCTCAATCTCTGGAAATAACTCGCGCATTTTTGTCTCCTTAGCGGTCCCGTTATGAGGCTACATTTATATCACTAATTGGCCAACGTGGAAATACCGAAATTTCCAAATCATCCTTACATCCCAACTCCAAGCGTTTACAGCCTGTATAGGCAATCATCGCCCCGTTATCTGTACAAAATTCAAAACGTGGATAGGCAACTTCAACCTGTTCTTTCTTACTCATCGCATGCAGTCGTGAGCGTAATAATTTATTTGCGCTCACACCGCCTGCAATCAAAATTCTATTTAACCCGGTCTGTTTTAGCGCACGCTTACATTTAATAACCAACGTATCAACAACAGCATCCTGAAAGGCACAAGCAATATCAGCCTTAGTCTGCTCATCAGCGCCCTCTTTACGAATTGCATTTAGCGTATATGTCTTTAGACCACTAAAACTAAAATCTAAACCAGGCTTTTCTGTCATTGGTCGAGGAAAATGAAAACGCTCATGGCTACCCTTTTCAGCTAAAGCCGCGACGGATGGCCCACCTGGGTATGGTAACTCCAACATTTTTGCTACTTTATCAAAGGCCTCACCAGCCGCATCATCAACAGATTCACCAAGAATTTTATACTGACCAATACCCATGACTTGAACCATCATGGTATGACCACCTGAAACCAACAGTGCAACAAAGGGAAACTCAGGCGGATTTTCTTCAAGCATCGGCGCCAACAGATGTGCTTCCATATGGTGCACACCAATGCTGGGAATCCCCCAAGCAAAAGCCAAACTCTTAGCAATAGTTGCCCCAACAAGCAACGCACCAACTAAACCCGGTCCGGCAGTATATGCAATGCCATCTATATCAGCGCTTGAAATACCAGTTCGCGAGAATAACTTATCGAGCAGCGGCAACATTTTGCGCACATGATCACGTGAAGCGAGTTCAGGAACAACGCCTCCAAACTCCATATGTAACTGCACCTGGCTATAAAGTTCATGCCCGAGCAATCCTAATTCAGAATCATAAATGGCAATGCCAGTCTCATCACAAGATGTCTCAATACCCAAAATTTTCATAGTGGAAAATATAGCATGCACTTACCAAAAAACATAATAAAACACGTCTACCA
>JAGLTR010000034.1 GCA_023135155.1 Gammaproteobacteria bacterium | reverse complement strand
GACGTCTCACAGCAGCTAGTCTTGCGGCAGCTTGTTGACGCCTCACAGCAGCTTGTCTCGCGGCAGCTTGTCTCCTCGCAGCAGCTTGTCTTGCAGCGGTAGCTTTTCTTGCAGCAGCTTGTTGCTTAGCGGTATTTAGTCTAGCTTGCGCATTCGTTAATGCGATTTTTGCTTTCAACACTTTTTCTTTTGCGTTTTTTATGGCCAGATTTTTTGCCTTTAACCGGGATGCGGCGTTCCTCGCCCTTAGCTCGTCTCTTCTCAATTTCTTTTCCAACTTCACGGCGGCTGTTATGCGGACTGACATTTTTCTATTTGCCTTACTGGCATCACGCTTAATTTGCCCTTCACGGTTTTGTGCTACCACTATTTGCTGACGTGCTTTTTTCACTGTGGACCTATAGTTGTCAGCGACTTTCTTTGCCGCTTTCCACTTACTGCGCCATTTCTTTACGTACTTTTTGTTCTTATACCTAAGATATTTACTACCATCGTGATAAGTTGGCTGCATATTGTTCCATGCAATATTCTCCAGCCTTTTGTATTCATTATATTTTTTCTTGGCGTTCTTGTATAAAGCGACCTTTTCCTTTGTTGTATTTTTTGCGGTGTTTAATTTCTGCTTAAAACTTTGTTTCTCTTTCGCAGCTTGTTCCCTTGCTAAGGCCGCATAATTATATTTTTTCAATGGCCTCCCGAACCCTGTTATTTTCATATTGGTGACGTAATGCTTTGATAGGCGAGCTTTCGCAAGATTTTTTTGAGCTATATTGAGAGCTTTTTGTGTATTTGTCACTGCCCGCTGTAATGTTCCAATATTCTGTGCAGCAGAAAATGCTGCGGGGGTGTATGTGCAGAAATAAACAAACATAAGAGATAACGACAATACCAGTGCACGTGATCCGTATCTTGTCTTCATAATATCCTCCTTTTAATCTTACCGTATTTTAATAGATACCGCTTTTCTCATTAAAGCAAGCATATTCAACCTCATATGGAGTCTTATCGTCAAGAGAAGAATACATTTTCTTTGATTATAATAACTTTCTATGTATTGAAAAATACTTTGGTGGTGCGCTTTTTCTTGGACATAGCAATGAAGTAGTAGGAACAGTAGTCAATAAACATTTACCGCTCACCTTGATACGGGATCCATAGCGTAATTCTGGATCCCGCATCAAGTGCGGGATGGTGTTAGATATGAGGATAACGTTTGACCTGAGCATTGAATCGTTATTGTTTTCCAAAATGCCGGACATGATAACTAAATCCAGCTGTTTTTTAAATTGGTATATTTTTGATAGCCACTCTTGTGGTTTGATCAAATGCCGGTAGAATTTTCTCCACTGTTTTGATTTAGGTGTTGTCGCCAAATGGCGATGATGAAACGGGAAGTTGGTGCGACTCCAACACTGCCCCCGCAACGGTAAGTTTGCAACCAGACTATAGAATCTGGTTGATTGGGAAAAAGCCACTGTGTTTTGTGCATGGGAAGGCCCCAGAAACGAAGTCCGGAGACCGGCCTGAGTCTTGTTAACCACACTGCGGAGGGTTGTGGGTGAGTCGTTTTCTTTTCTAATGATAATGACTTACTTCTTGCCCTCTGAAGATATCACGGGAGGGTGAGTCATGCGGATTCTTTTAGCGTTATGCGCGTTCTTTGTTTTTATTAATTCTTCATTAGCAGTAGTTGAGAAGATCCCAGATGTTACTATTTTGCCTGCTTCACGTGGGGGTAGTTATAAAGCGTCGTCGACAACGACAGCGCCAGTAAAAGTAATTATGTCCAAAACCATAAAAAAATCAGGCGCACATAATTTGGAACAGGTGTTAATTGCGCAAGGCTTAGACGTGCGTGATTTAGAAGGTGATGGTAGTAAAACCGTGGTGAGTATGCGCGGGTTTGGACAAAATGCGCGCTCAAATACGTTAATTATGTTAAATGGCATGCCGCTAACCAATCCTGATTTAGGGACTTTTAATATCAATCAAATTCCGCTTGCGACAGTGCAAAAGATTGAGGTGTTAGCAGGGAGTGCAGGGGTGTTGTATGGTGATCAAGCGGTTGGTGGGGTAATTAATATCATTACCAAGCGTGCTCAAAAAAACAAAGAAGTTGCTGTTGGTTATGGTAGTTATGGCTTACAACAATATCGTATGGCACTTGCAACAACGAAAAATAGGACTAGCTACAGTGTTAATTTAAATTATCTGCGCACTAATAATTACCGTGATCACAATAAATCACGGACTGCAAATATTGCTGTTGCCTTGGAGCACGCTTTAAATGGTGGTGATTTTAGTGTTAGATATTTTCTTAATCAGGAGTATTTGCAATATCCCGGAGCATTAACTGCTGCCGAGGTGCAACATAATCGCCGGCAGTCACCAAGTAGTTCTAGTGGTGATTTTGATTCAAGCTATGATCATACTTTGCTTGCCAATTATACGCACCGGATAGGCATGAATTGGCAGCTAAAACTCCTAGGAAGCTTGCGTGGTATGCTGGCTTACGGTCATTTGGCAGCGCCGTATAATCGTAATCGATATGCATTGGATTTTACGCCTACTATGCAGGGCATAATTAATATTGGTGAGCGGAGTTTGTTTACAGTTTTTGGTGCGAAATTATCGCAAGGACAGTATCGCTTTAACTCCTCAGGATATGCTAGTCGTGCTGAGCGTCAAGTTTATGCAGCTTTTAGTCAAGTTACTTTGCCTGTGAAACGCTTGAATTTTATTGCAGGGGTGCGAGTAGCAGGGGCGCATAGTGAACAAGAGTTAAATAGTGTAGGTAACAGTGGAATTGATTATGCGCTGATAAGTAATTTAGAGATGAGCGTCCAGCTTACTCACGATTTTAAATGGTTTGCGCGTAGGGCAGGGAGTTATCGTTTTCCGACGACTGATGAAAACATCAATACTAAAACTGGCAAACCGTTAAAGGCACAAACTGGTGTTTCGTACGAAACAGGTCTGTTATTCATACAGCAGAAATTTTCTGGACATTTTACGTTGTTTGATTTAAATCTGAAAAATGAGATTGCTGATGTGCCGACGGTGGGTGGCTCAACTCTGGTGGTAAATGATAACCTGGATCCTACGCGTCGCTTAGGGTTTTCACTTGATGGTGGTTATAAGGTTAACAAGTATCTGCAGCTTAATGCTATCTATCACTATGTACACGGTGTGTTCTCAGCAGGCCCAGATGTCGGTAATCGCATTCCTTTTGTCGCTGATAATAACTTTGTGTTTAGTACAACAGTTACACCGATACAGCGATTAAAACTATATTTTGAGGCGATATATACAGGTGCAAAAAGTTTGGGGGATGATCCTGAGCAGCGTAGTGCGTTATTGGGTGGTTACACAGTTTATAATATTGCGGCAAGTTATAAATACAAAAATATCGAATTGAATTTTAGAGTAAACAATATAACTAATAAATATTATTTTGCCTATGCATTTGATGTTTATACCGGGTCTGGCTCTGGGGATAAAACTCCATATTATTACCCAGCGCCAGGGATTAATTTTTTGTGTAATATAACGGTTAGAATATAACAATGTCGCGATCACTGTTTTTTTCATTGACCCTGCATATTGTTATTGCATGTATATTTTTAGTTGGTGCAGTTATGCAAGTTAAACCCCTGGTTGCAAAACACACTGGTAATATAAAAGCATATGTTTATCATGAGCCGGCATTAATAGCGCGTCATAGTAGTAAAGCATTTCCGCGAAGCCACGTACGGCACAAATATAGCCGTACAAAACCACGCATTAATAGTGATCGAAACAAATTAATGCGTGAATCGGAAAACATTAGTTCACAAGACAATGCTGCTCAGTTTTCAGGAAAGAAAAACAAATTGTTGGTTATTTTGCATAATAAAATACAGCAAGCGGTAGATGATGATTTGCAGAGTCTTCCGCCATTTTTCAAGGGTAGATATCTTGTTGTTAGATTTAAATTATTAACTAATGGGCGAATCAGCTCCATACTTTTCCTAAAGAAAAGTGGAGTTGAGATTATTGATAGGCAAGTAGGGCGGGTTTTATCATCGATTGTTCTAGCACGTATTGCGCAGCGGTATTTGCGCAAGAGTGCGCTTCTGCGAGTGCACATTATTATCAGTTAAGACTGCATTGTGGGGCTGAGTTGTTTGAGAGGTTTTGTTTTGGATTTGTATAAGTTGCATTAAATATATCAACTATTTTGGAAAGTAGCTTTATCCAATCAAACTCGCTCAAACCTTCTTGTGGGGTCATAACGTTAGTGGAAAGTTTTTCCATCGATGAGCTTGTGTTAGAGGCGAGACTAGATAGACAACCATCGCTTGCAGAAGCAGTGGATTGCGGTTTTCTTCTGCTGAAGTCAGTAATGCCCAGCACTGATGTTTTATCATCACTCATCAGCGAATCTTGGAAGTAGTAGGGAGTGCAGTTTTTTGCATATTCGTTATGTTGTAAGAAATGTGATAATTGCCCGGCTAATTCTTGACACATGTAGATGAAGAGTTCATTAGTCCGACGTTCTACGAAATAGACATTATCTGGTTCGTTGTGGTCAGGCGAGACGCGAAAGCCGCTATTAGTAAAATATTGCAAAAATCCTTCCTGCTTAAACCATTCAGAGTAATTTTGATATTGGCTCATTCCCGTTAGATTGGTTAGTTCATTAGTAAAAATCATTTGAGCGCTTTCAGCCATTTCTTCTAGCTCTTGAGGCGATGAGTCTGTTGTGCTAATTGTTGGTAATTCAATGTCTGGTGTTTGACCGGTGGGTGATGGTGGGGTGAGGAAACGAAAGAAAGGCACAGAACCTTCAGGATTTATCGATCGCGGCATACTATGTAATTGCCAAATAGAAAGCAAGCTGCTAGATCGATTGATTCGCTTCAGTAGTTAACTTAGAATGCAAATCAGTGCTGACCTATTTTTGGCAGTAACTAGCTATTTTATTAACTAATTACATATATTAAAAGAGGACTTGATCATGCGACAGGTACCTAGAGGTGATAGTTTCACCACTATTTTATGGCTTACTTTTTTTGATCAGATTAGTATTACTATCGGATTTCCCGTTTTAACGTTCCTCTGTTTTGATAAACGATCCTGGCTATTTTCTTCTGTGGCCTCGCATACGGCGCGCAGTTTGTGGTATGGGCTGTACAGTGCTGCACCTCACATTGTTATGCTGTTTTCAGTAGTGATTATGGGAGTTTTAGCCGATCGCTTTGGGCGTAAGCCGATATTAGTTGTTGGTGCTCTGGGAGCGTTATTTTTGGCGGTTGCCTCTTTGATTAGTGTTTTTGCTGGTAGTGTTACGCTGATGTTGGTGGGGATGCTGATTGGTGGCTCATTTGCGCGCACTGAAGCTACAGCGATGGCAGCAATTAGCGATATTAGTCAGCCACACAAAAGAATAGTAAACATTGGATTTTTGCAGTTAGCTATATCATTAGGGGCACTTGTTGGGCCGCTGGTTGGCGGATATTTTGCCTATGGTTTTTGGTTTTCCAAGCTGAATTTTGCACTGCCATTTTGTTTTGCTGCTATTGCCGCGAGCATTACCGTTTGGATTACTGTGTTTTATTTTAACGAAACATATATACAAAAGCACAAACAGAAAAAATTAACTATAAGTTGGCGCGTTTTACTAACACGTGACATTGGTAAATTAGCGTTAGTTTTAGTGTTAATTCAATTTGCCTGGCGAATTTATTACCAGTTTATGCCGCCAATATTAAAAATTATTTGGCATTTTTCAGTTTTTAAAGTAGGGCTATTTTTGGCTGTGGTGGCACTATTTCTATGTTTAGCTTCGGCATTTGTTATTCGTTGGCTGAATCATTATTTTAGTGCAACACAGATTCTGCGTTATGCCATTATTGCAATTGCTTGTGGTATTGTTATGACGATATTGGGTCTAGAAACTTCAAATGTGTTGTTGGCAAAAATACTACTTTGGCTAGCAATTGGACCAGTTGCTATGGGGGACGTTGTGGCATTTTGTGCTATCACATCGCTCTTTTCACAGTCTATACCGCGGATGCATCAGGGGAAAATTATGAGCATCGATTTGATGCTGGTGTCATTGGTTTGGGCGCTTGTTGGCTTATTAGGCGGAGGCTTAATGGCAATCAATGTTCGATTGCCAATCGAGTTTAGTATAGTGCCAATTTTGTTGGCTTTAGTGGTTTTATTTATGACCAGTCTGTCTGCGTCTCGAGGGTCTTTTGGGGGGTAGCGTAAACCAGTTCTCTTTTGTTATCGGATAGAAGTAGTCAGCTTCCTCTTTAAGCGCAGCAGAAGTGTTTTTGACAACAGCCGCTATTTCGACGCGTACGCCTTCAGACTTCAGATGGCGGACTAGCTCTACATAGTCAGAGTCACCAGAGAGAATGATGATGGTGTCGACTTTGCTGGCTAACTGCATTGCTTTGATTGAGAGAGGGATATCTGCGCTCTTATGGCAAGGTTGCACAGAGCCATGATAGTTATCATGCAGTCTCTCAGCGAGCTTTTCTGATATCTTTAGACCTTCGCGAAAATAGATTAGGCGGTTTAGGGAGCGATCTCCTATTAGTTTTGGAATCAGACTATCGAAGTTGACCATCGCGTTTTCATCATTAGTTTCAGAATGAATGCTGCGCTCGATGTTGTTGCCATCAACCAAAATTGCCACAGTTTGGTTAATGATGATGCTTTGAGTTGTTGTGGTCATATCTGTTTATCTCCAATTAGTCTTGTTATGTTGCATATAATATATCATAGGTACTGTGATGGACCCACAACAAAGTTTTAGCTGACTTAGCCATATGGGGACTGTTGCAAACCGAATTTATGCGGCATTAATACGAGAAAAACCGCCTCAAAGCATGTCCCGGACTTGATCCGGGATGCTCCTTTATAAATATAAACTGCGCGTTTTTCGCCAATTTTTCTCGCATTACTGCTCGCCTAAATTCGGTTTGCAACAGCCCCATTATCGTAAAAATGATCGTTTAAGTTATCTGTTTTGCGATAAGGGTAAGAAGTTCGTGAGCTAATATTGACTTCAGTTTCTTAGTTAACTGGTGTTGTTCGCCTGTTTTGGTTATTACCAAAAGTTCGTTCTCATCTTTATCAAAACCTGTTTCTGGTCCTACCAGGTTGGCTGCGATCATGTTGAGTTTTTTATGATTTAGTTTTTGTATGGCATTTTCTGAAAGTTGCTCAGTTTCAGCGGCGAAGCCGATAGTAAAAGGTGGGTTGGGAAGCGCTGCAACGCTTGCCAATATATCTGGATTTTTTGTTAGTTCGAGCGTTAAGTTGTCAGTTTGTTTTTTTATTTTTTGTGATGATGGTTGTGTGATTTTATAATCAGCTACAGCAGCAGTTGCGATAAATATGTCGCAATTAGAGGAGGCTTGCATTGTGGCCTGGTACATTTCATTTGTAGTATTGACGAGTTGAAATTGAGCGCCATGCGGCGGCGTTAATTGCGTTTTGCCAGAAATCAGTGTCACATCAGCGCCAAGACTGATAGCCGCAGCAGCAAGGGCATAACCCATTTTTCCTGAGCTATGATTACTGATAAAACGTACAGGGTCTATAGGCTCCATTGTTGGACCGGCTGTTATTACAATATGTTTATTTGCGAGCAATTTGGGGGTAAATAGAGTCTGGATATGTTGAGACAACTCAGCTGGTTCAATCATGCGTCCAGGACCAACTTCTTCGCAAGCCTGCCAGCCTGTAGCCGGGCCAAAGATATGGCAGCCCCTAGCGATTAATTTTTGTACATTTTCTTGCGTAATATCTTTTGCCCACATCTCTTTATTCATCGCAGGTGCAAAAGCAATAGGAGCGGTAGTTGCTAAACATGTTGTTGATAACAGATCATCAGCAATGCCATGTGTGATTTTCGCCATAATATTTGCAGTTGCAGGGGCTATTAAAATAAGATCGCTCCAACGCGCGGCACTGATATGCTCGATATTATGTTCCACATCTTGGCGGAATTGTTCACAGTATACGGTGCGTTGTGAAAGAGTTTGCAGTGTTAATGGCGTGATGAATTCTTGCGCATTTTTAGTCATGATGACTTGAACTTCAGCACCTTGTTTTTTTAGGATTCGAATAAGCTCAGCAGCTTTATAAGCTGCGATGCAGCCGGTTATTCCGAGAGTTATTTTTTTGTTTTGAAGGTGCATCACATTATTAAATTAAACAGATAGCCAACAATTAATATTCCTACCGTTACTACTGCAATAAATGTGGCGATAAGGCGTGGTTTTAGTACTTTTCTTAAGATTACCATCTCTGGAAAGGAGAGGGTGATTACTGACATCATAAATGCCAAAACAGTTCCCAAAGCAGCGCTTTTGCCTAGCAGAGCTTGCACAATCGGAATGATGCCTGCTGCATTTGAATACATGGGTACGCCTATTACTACTGCGATTGGGACTGACCACCAGGCGCCTTTACCCATAATGCTAACCATCAGATCTTGAGGGACGTAGCCATGAATGCCAGCACCGATAGCGATACCGATAATCATAAAAATCCACACTTTGTCTACAATATCTTTTACTGATTGATTGGCGTATTGCATGCGGCTTGCGAAAGTTGGCTTGCATTTTTCGTTTTCTGTTTCAGGTGTTGTATCTAATTCTTGCACCCAGTCTTCAACATGTTTTTCCATTTTTAAGCGGCCGATGATAAAGCCTGAAATAATGGCAATTAACAATCCAGTGACTAAATATAGCGCGGCAACTTTCCATCCTAAAAGTCCATATAGTAAAACAAGGGTAATTTCATTCACCATCGGAGCGGCGACTAGAAATGAAAATGTTACGCCTAAAGGTACGCCAGCAGTTACAAAACCAATAAATAGTGGCACCGCTGAGCAAGAACAAAATGGCGTAATGATGCCTAAAAGTGCAGCTAAAATGTTGCCAACAAACTCGCTTCTGCCAGCCAGGAAAAGGCGTGTTTTTTCTGGAGAGATATAGCTGCGTAGCATGCCTACGAAAAACACAATTAAGGTTAATAGCATTAACACTTTTGGTGTGTCATAGAAGAAAAACTCTAAGCTTGATCCTAAATGCGATCCTGGTTTAATAGCTAGAAGAGTATAGACAATAAAATGCGCAATGCGCGGGAGGCTATGATAAATTAAAAACCATGCGCCAAGAGCAATAATGATGCTGAAAATATAAACGAACTTGTTCGAGAAAAATTGTGGGCGCGCACAAAACTGTTGCGGTTCTTTTGCTTGTTGTTTGCATTTGCACTGACAGCTGCATTTTTTTGTGGCCATGATTATACCTTTAGTTATTCGTGATTATGTTTGCCGGTTAAGGAATCAATGGTGATTTTTATTACCTGAATGATATTTAAATACTTCTTGTAATCTGCGGGCATTTTAGCTTCCAGACCGTAGTGTTTAACAATAGCATTTAGCCCAACTGTTTTTTCCTCATGATCTTCGAGCAGGGTGGCTGTACCAAAACCAATAACGCTTTTGTATGCGACGCTAGATTCACATGGATCTGGATTAGTGATTGTTTTAGGCGAGACTACAATATCAAAACAGACTTTATTATTAGTCCTGATGATATCGATTTTTTTACCCTTACCGGCAGAGTGTAGGTACAGAGTGTTATCTATATAGCCATAGCTTATCGGAATTACATAGGGTATGTTGCCTTCGGCAAGACCAAGATGGCAGACTTCGCCAGCTTGGATAATGTTTTCGATCTCTTTTAGATTGTTTATTTCTAGGTCTTTTCTGCGCATGATTTATCCATTGTCGAGTTGCTGAAGGTTTATTGTAATTGATTGCCATCGCTGGTCAATAGAGGTTATCATGTCTGGTCTTTATTAATATATTCAAGGAGGTAGATATGAAAAGGTTTGTTTTAGTTTGTTCCATTGTCTTACTTGGTTTTGCTGTTGCTGGTTGTCAGGATATGCGTGGTCGTGATATTGGTACTGTTACTGGAGCTGCAGCAGGTTCAGCTATTGGTGTTGCCGCTGGTGGTAAAGTTCTTGGAGCTGTTGGTGGCGCCGTTATCGGTGGTGTTATTGGTCACCAGGTTGGTAAGGGTATGGAGAAGAAAAAGAAATAAGTAATTTTGGTTCTTTAGTTCGAGCATAAAAAAGCGCAGTTTTGACTGCGCTTTTTTTATGATTATTTATACTTATTTTATGACAGAGGATGTTGTTGGAACGTATGCGCATTGCTCGACAGGAAACGGACATAACCAAGAAGGGTCCAGAGATGGCACTGTTGGTTGAATGAAGTTTGGGTTATATCCAGTCTTTGCTGGATTTACAGTGTCTGAGCTCAGAGGGCGCTTAGTCCAGGAGCTTAAAACGATTTTGCTAGCCCCCTTGGTGTAATTAGCCATAATTTGTGCCGGGGTGTTAGGTTTGGCGCTGGCAATATCAAATATTGCGTTTACTCCATGTTGTGCATCATAGGCGTAAGTGTATATTCCAGCCTGAAAATTTTGAGTCGATATATTCCATTTTGTTGGTAGACTACTTTTGGTCGTGCAGGTGGCGTTATTACATCGTTGACATGTGGTCGAGCTGGGGCAATCAATGTATTTAGGCAGTGTTGCAGTTGTTACCGCGAAGCAGCTCACAGATACAAGCATTAGCGCGATTAGTAAACTTATACGTTTCATTGATGATTTCCTCATAGGAAGTTGTTAACGGAATGATTATACTCCTACAGTTATGATCAAAACAGCAGTAGAGCTACTAAATAGCGATTTCATAGTCCGCAATTGCGAAAATCCGCAGCTAAATGTTGAGATTTTTGAAAGCATTGGCTCGACCAGTGATTATTTGCGGCAACAAGCACCAACGCTAACTCCTCAGATATGTATTGCCGAACAACAGATCGATGGGCATGGGCGCCAAGGCCGCAATTGGTATTCGCCATTTGGTGAGAACATATATCTTTCTTGCCGTTATGTGTTTCCAAAGGATATTAACAATTTAGCAAGTTTGAGTTTGGTTGTCGGTCTGGCTGCGATAAAAGCAATTGAAGCGCTGTACCCGCAAGTAGGCATGATGGTGAAGTGGCCTAATGACCTGGTTTATGGTGAGAGAAAGCTAGCTGGCATTTTGTTAGACGCGCAAGCGAACCCAACAGGGGGCTCTGTTGTTATCATTGGAGTAGGTATTAACGCCAATATGATGGCGGATGAGGATGCGCAAATTTCGCAGCCTTGGACATCACTGCGCAAGATTATCAATCGAGATGTTGATCGTAATATGTTGACAGTAGAATTTATCAACACGTTATTGCGCCATTTGGATCTTTTTTGCACGCATAGCTTTGAGTATTTTCGTGAAGAGTGGCGAGAGCTTGACTATCTTTTTAACCGAGAAGTCTGTATGCAAATGGGTGTAGCTCAAGTCTTTGGGCGGGGTAAGGGGGTTGACGAGTGTGGGCGACTGTTAATAGAGCTGGAAAATGAAGTAATACAAGCATTTGCGTCTGGTGAGGCCTTTATTGTAAAGAACTTGAAAAAAAGCTAGCAATTTGCCCAAAAAGTGCTACGCTTACTATTCCGTCTGGTTTCTAAGTCTTTCGGTTTGGGTTACTTCGAGCAAGTTCTTCAAAAGTTAGGAAACTCAGTTATCAAACATTGTTGTATTTTTTAAAGAGAGATTTTTTATATGAAAAAGTTATATGTTGGCAATTTGCCATATTCTGTTACTGAAGAAGGGATTGAGAGCTTGTTTTCTCAATATGGTGAGGTTGAGAGCGTTATCTTAATTAAAGATCGCGATACTGGCCGCGCTAAAGGTTTTGGTTTTGTTGAGTTTGTAAGTCAAGCTGATGCTGAGAAAGCAATCGAGCTAGATGGTAGAGACTTCGAAGGCCGTAATCTTAAAGTCAATATGGCTAAGCCTAAAGAAGCTGGCGCTGGTGGCAGAGGTGGCGATCGCGGTGGACGCGGTGGTCGCTGGTAAGATTACCAGATTAGATTCTTACAAAACGCAGCATTTATTGCTGCGTTTTGCTTTCTAGGTCAGATAAAGAGCATAGCTCGATTCTCTATGGTTACATCAGTGTCACAGTCACATGTGGTCTCGCTTAGCTAATTTGCCATGAATCTTCAGTTAAGAATTTGATTTTGCCTCAATATTGAAGTGTTTTTTTAGTATATTGGTATTTCTAGGCAATGGCAATTTGGCATGATTTTGCTATAGTGTGCTGCTGCGCCACCTTGGGAGTATAAAGAGTGCAACATAAAGTTAGGCAGATCATAGCTGCAACTGCTGGTAATGCTAATGAGTGGTACGTTTTGCTTTAGAAATGGGGTCAAACTGCGCTGTGAATTTCAGGTCATAAGTTGGTAAGATATAGCCATCAAAATGGTGAGCATATTTGGTCAGTCAAGGATGTGTTGGAGAAGTGTTACAAGTTGGAGGGGATAGTTGAATAGGTTCAAGAGTGCTGCAAAATATTATTCTCGTTATCGTCCAGGGTACCCTGAACAACTATTTGAGATGTTGCTTGAAGGATGTGGTTTAGATGGTTCTGGTAGATTACTAGATATTGGCTGTGGAACCGGTTTATTAACTATTCCGCTGAGTAAATATTTTGAGCAAGCAATAGGTATTGATTTAAGCAAAGAGATGCTGGAGGAGGGGGCTATTGCTGCTAATCGAGAAGGTTGTGACAAGGTAGAGTGGATGGAGGGTAATGCAGAAACGCTTGGGGACCAGTTTGGTAAATTCAAAATGATAACAGCAGGCGGGTCTATGCACTGGATGAATACGGAGGTTATGTTGCCATGGATTTATGATCATTTGATTGATGGTGGCTATGTAGTATTGATTGGTGAACGTGGTGGTTTTTGGTTAGGGCAGGAACAGTGGTGTAAAGAGCTTGCGAGAATTATTGAGAAGTATACGGGTAAAATTTTCTCAGAATGTAAAAAACCGCTATTATTGTGGCAAGATATGTTGGCAAGTTATCCATATCGATCTATCAAATCAAAATTAATTGATATAAAGAGAGCCTGGAATACTGAGGATATTATAGGATTTTTGCTTTCTACGTCATTTTGTTCAGAGGAGGTCTTGGATGATAGGTGTGAGGAGTTTAAGCAGGAAGTTAGAGATGGGTTGTTAAAAGTATCGGCGAAAGGCGAATTCTATGAGTTAAATAAGTTATCAATTGTAATTGCATGTAAATCTGAGAGTGAAAAATGTTAGAGTTTACAGGATCAACTTTTGACCATATCTTTACCAATAAGTATGCTCAAATGTAACACCCTCGGATCACGTCTATGCGGGAATGTGGTAGTGCTGATTATATATGTAACAGACACATGAGATTCTGCAGCAGAGTCATCGAATCGAACTAAACAAATGGTTGCAAATGTAGCTCGTGAAGAGTCAGGGCGCATTTCAATAATTGAAGAAAATGGCGCAGAACAACCAGCAGGTGATATAACGACCAGCATAACCATGCGATAAGGTAGTTAGTTTTATGGGCGAATCACATACTCCAACAACAGATGATATTTGCAAAGCATTTGTGCTGTGTGACAGCAATGTAGAAGTGGAGGCAGGCTCTTCATCACGGGTGCCATTCCCTAGAAACCCTATAATGGACGAAATTACTGCGGGCTCAGGGGATGAAAAGGAAATTATGTGCTGGTTTATTGATTTTTGGAACGACTATGAAGGTCGTGTTCGCTTAGGGGGCTCTTACAAACCGTCTAACACCGTATTTCAT
Source organism: Gammaproteobacteria bacterium (assembly GCA_023135155.1). Classification (GTDB taxonomy): domain Bacteria; phylum Pseudomonadota; class Gammaproteobacteria; order UBA9339; family UBA9339; genus JAGLTR01. The sequence continues at coordinate 8,790 of JAGLTR010000034.1, read as the reverse complement.
GAAAAATACGCCAAACTCTTACTCGGGTCGATTCTCTCCTTTTATAAGTATTATGAAAGCGCTGACAGCAGTAACCCAATATTTGATCATTTTTGATCATCGCTTAATTGCTCAATAGCAAACGTGAGTACCTTCTTTGGTGCTAAAACCCACTCGGAAGACTTAAAGCTACCCTTGGAAAAGAAACAGACACTGATGACAATGCACGATTTAGCTGCATTACTTCTACAAATAGCATCTGAGAATGAAGACACTCCTGCGAACTACGAGAGAATGATAAGCCGAGAGTTAGAAAGATCATGTCAATTGCGTGACACCCAATATGATCCTACCAATAAGAAGCAAGAGCTTCGAAGAATATGCCAAGAGCTACCAGCTAATTTTGACAAAACGACACTATATGGAAGAATGGCCCTTGATTGCTTGGCAAAGCAGACCGAGAAATACAAAAACGAAGACCAATGTGTCAACGAAACAACCGTGCAAGTAAAACCTCTGGAGCCAATACCATCAATGCCCAAGCAGGGCGGTTAAAAAAATCCAGAAATAAAACAAGTCATAGAAGAGCCGGTAGCAAGCAATCAATTTGCACCTTCGTTTCCGGAGCTATACAGTCCAAAAAGGGGAGGACTGAGGCAACGTCGTCCTCAACGCAACAGTCGGGAAATCATAGAACATATACCAAGCGTTTCCCCTCTACAGCCGGCTGCCGCTGTACCAGATACTCCTAAAAAAAGATACACTACTAGCTCGGTGCTATCATTCTTAAAGGCAGTGGCTTCCCCAATCTTTGAGATAACTCCTGTTGATAAAAGGCAGATACCTCACCCGAAATCAGACCGCGATTACTTCGGGAGCTGTGATGATATTCATATGTCATCTATGCCTTCCTCTTTTGGCTCTGAAAACAGTGACAGCGATTTACCTCATGATGGGTTTTCTGGCGATGAGATATTTTGTGAAACAGATCCTCTGCTACAAAAAGAAAAAGAATCATTAACTGATAAAGAAAGCATCACAGAAGAGGCTTGCAGGGATACTGATCCACTGTTACCACATGCCCAATATGGAAAATAGATGCTCATAGTTCATTCATTGCTACAGGCTTATTCTGATGAGAAGGGTAAGAAATTGCTTGCCATAATCTCAAGCGCTGATCTCGCAATTAACAATACATTGTAAATCATAATGTTATAAGGTTAATATAAAGTTATAGGCTCATAGCAGTTGCGTTGATAATCACAGATGCTATTGTAAATGACAAGATCATGATGATGCATTAGTAGCCAGGAATACACAAGGAAGTGAAGCAGGATGCTTATATATTTCAGGAGAAACTGGCCAAATTGTTTTCAAAGTTAAGATGAGTAAGTTCGAGGTCTGTTAAGCTGGAAGCTAGTACCTAGTGGAGTGGGGTAGACCTCTTCTAGTTTAGACGGTTAAAACGAAGATCACCGAAACATGAAAATTCAAAACGGTAAATAAGACAATTGTCGTTGTCTATCTCTTGCACCAGCAGGTATGCGCAAACTAAGAATGCAAAATATGACTAGAACTATGCTGCTGCCAAAATCTTCAACTACTGATAGAATGCGCAAAAAGCACTAGCGGCAGGAGATCAGCAAAGCAATGAGTGAAATTATTACCCAGCTTGAAAAAGCTACACCATTTCAATTATGGCGGCTGCGAGCGTTGATGGATAGATTGCTAGAAGACCCAAATCGTCTCATGCACGTAAAACGTAAGCTCTATCTTGGCCAAAAAATAACTTATTTCGTGCCGGAAGAAAACCGAGATATTACTGCAACCGTTATTAATATTTTGCGCACCCATGTGTTGGTGAAGAATACCTGTGATGGCAAGCAGTGGAAATTGCCACTCTATATGTTAAATATTGACGACTTGCCAACTGATGTTACTGGCAAGCAGCAGAAAGTTGATAGATTAACACTGAAAGTTGGTGAGAATGTGGGTTTTATTGACCATAGGAAGGATAATAAACCTATGTGTGGTCTTGTAACTAAGCTAAATCCCAAGACAGCAACCGTTAAGGCCCTGACAGGTGAAATGTGGCGAGTTAGCTATGGTGCGTTGTTTTATGTTTTGGAGGTAGAAGCGGGAGAAATACTATGAACAATAATTTGGCTATCTTTGAGGATTTTGAGATTCGTCGTATCTATGATGAAGAAAATGAAATTTGGCTATTTTCTGTTATTGATATTATGCAAGTGTTAACACAACAAAAAGATTATCAGACAGCAAGAAATTACTGGAAGGTATTGAAAAATAGACTAAAAAAAGAGGGGAGCCAAGTGGTTACAAATTGTAACCGGTTGAGGTTGGAGGCAGAGGATGGGAGGATGCGATTTACAGATGTCGCAAATGCTGAAACTCTGTTGCGTCTTATTCAATCAGTGCCTAGCCCGAAAGCTGAACCAATAAAGCTGTGGCTGTCTAAAGTTGGTTACGAGAGAATCCAAGAAATAGCTAACCCAGAGAAATCGCTTAATCGCGCTAGAGAAAACTGGCAAAAACATGGTCGCAGCCAAAAGTGGATACAGCAGAGGATGATGGGGCAAGAAACTCGTAATAAGCTAACAGATTATTGGAAAGATAGCGGAATAACGGAAGGCGAAGAATTTGCTATCCTGACGAACATCATCCACCAAGAATGGACAGGCGTTAGTGTCAATGATCATAAGAAACTAAAGGATTTAAAATCACAAAACTTGCGTGACCATATGAGCGAAGCAGAACTAATTTTTACTGCACTTGCTGAATTGTCTACAAGACAAATAGCCGAGACGATGGAAGCAAAAGGAATGCCAAAAAATAAAATAGCCGGTAAAAAAGGCGGTGGGATTGCTAAAAAAGCAAGGTTAGAGCTTGAAGATAAAACAGGTAAGAAAGTTATTTCAAAGGGGAATTACTTGCCACCAAAAAATAAGAAAAAGTCATGAACGATGCTACTAAAACAAAATCTGTTGGGGAAAATTTTGTAAAAACAAGTGGCGTTTTATTAAAAACGTCGGATACAGCGCTAGTGTTTTTTCCAGATATTCAATTATCTGAAAAAAACTAGAAAATTGATGTTAAAGCAAAATAAATACTCGGAATTTGAGGAGTATTTTATATCTGTTAAAACAGATCATAAACGAAAGAGGAATTTCATGAAGCTTTTAGCAGGAAACAAATGGTAAATATTATGAGGAAGTTGAAGTGAGAATAAAAGCAAAGCTAGTGGATATTATAGATGGTATGGATTTTCAACCGGACGATAGCGTTTCTTATTTGGAGAAAAGTAGCAGTGAGGTTTGGTTGTTTCCGGATGATGTGTTGAATGCTGCGGAACAGGATACTAAAGAAGGAATAATTTCCTATTGTCCAGAAGAATTGTTTGATGCGGCTCAAAGGCTAGTTCAATCATCAAATAGTTTTATAGAGCTACCTTCAAAATTTGACATTCATGAATATAGCGTTATGGAGAACTTTTGCTATGCAATAGCTGATGAAGAAATGCAAGAGCGAGCCTTGGATGCTATACATGGTAGAGGCTCATTTCGACGTTTCAAAGACCTAATGCATAGAGCAGACCTGATCGATGACTTGTACAAATATCGTGCGCCTTTAAGCAAGAAGCGATAGATTGGGCAGAAATAAACGATATTGAGCTGATATAGTAAAACACACCTGCTATTATCAAGTACTTAAAAAATTGTGTAAAAAAATCGAATAGCAGAAAATAAAAATGAGTGAAATTATTACCCAGCTTGAAAAAGCCACACCATTTCAATTATGGCGGTTACGAGCTTTGATAGATAAATTATTAGAAGATCCAAATCGTCTCATGCACGTTAAACGCAAGCTCTATCTTGGCAAAGAAATCACCTATTTCGCGCCAGAAGAAAACCGAGATATTACTGCAATCGTTATTAATATTTTGCGCACCCATGTGTTGGTAAAGAATACCTGCGATGGTAAGCAGTGGAAATTGCCACTCTATGTGTTAAATATTGACGACTTGCCAACTGATGTTGTCAACAACAATCATCAGAAAGTTGACAGGTTGTCACTTAAGGTTGGAGAAAAAGTTGGTTTTATTGCCCGCAGAAAAGGAAGCAAACTACTGTGTGGAGTAGTAACCAAACTAAACCCCAAAACAGCAGGCATCAAAATTTTGACAGGTGAGTTGTGGCGAGTAAGCTACGGAGCATTGTTTTATGTTTTAGAAGCTGAGACGGAAAAATATCCAAAGCAAAACACCCTAACTTAATTTTGTTTTACTGAGTAACCAATTGCATTATATTTTTTTAATCGCCTGCGATACATTCTTTCTAAGGTTGGCACACGACCATCAACATAGTCATAAACTACCACATCATGCTTGTTATCATACTCCCTATGCAGTCGTCCTATATATTGCTGTAACGTTCCTTGCCAAGATATTGGCATCGTTAAAAACAGAGTGTCAAGCCTGGCATCATCAAAGCCTTCTCCAATATAGCGACCAGTTGCAAGAATTATCCGTTCCTCGTGTGCTGGAATTTCTTTTATTTGTGAGTAGGCAGCAGCTCGTTCCTTACTACTCATTCCTCCCTTCAAGATGATAATATTTTTTGCAAAACCGCTTAGTGTATTTGCCCAGTATTCTAAATGTTGGGTTCTTTCCGTGAGGACAAGCGGTGATCTTTTTTCTTCGAGCGCAGTTACAATATCATTAAAAATAATGTTGTTACGAGTTTGGTTGGTAATCATTGCTGCATAAATATCATTGATCTGAAGATCTTTATTATCAGCTACTTCAAAATCTGTATGGCGAAATTTTACAATATGTTCAAATGAACTCTTTTTAATCAAATCTTTGTTGTTGGTTTTGTATAAAATAGGACCACATTGCATGAGTATTATTGGGTGATGCCCATCCTTACGAATAGGAGTAGCGGTGAGTCCTAATACAAATTTTGCTCTAGCATGCTTTAGTACTTGCTCAAAACTAAATGCAGAAATATGATGACACTCATCAACAATTAACTGGCCGTATTCTTCTACTATATTGTTGACTTCACCTTTACGAAATAGGCTCTGGAGCATAGCTATATCTATTTTGCCAGAGGGCTTACTTTTTCCACCGCCAATAACTCCAATATCTTTGATTGGTATGTTTAAAAATAATGATAGCCTTTCACGCCACTGATCCATAAGTTGTTGGCGGTGAACCAAAATTAAAGTGCTAACTTTCCTGGTTGCTATCATCTTGGCAGCAATAACGGTCTTTCCAAAGCCAGTAGATGCAGACAATACCCCAATATTTTCTTTTTTTAAGGCGTGTACTACTTGTTGTTGGTTTAGTCTGAGTTTCCCGGAAAATTTTGCTTTAATTGCAATTCCATTATGAGTTTTGTCAGTTATTCGTACAATTATTTTGTACTGCTCCAATAAAGATACAACTTCTGACAAGCAACCACGGGGTAGGGCCAAATATTTTGGGTATTCATCTGCACAGCCAATGATTCTAGGCTTATTGTAGACAGGCAACCGCATTGCTTGGGTTTTATAAAATTCCGGGTTTTGAAAAGCAGCTAATATTTTTAGTTTGTTTAACAGTACAGAAGGTAGTAAATGCTTTTCAATATAGATCATGTTGGCGCTAACAATTTTCACTTCTGTTGGTAGTGGTTCTGATATTTTATCGCATACCTCAGGTTTTATGGGTAGTGCCCATGGATCTGGCTGGTTGCTATCTTCAGAAGTTACTTCTCTAACATCTATAATGCCATTAGTAGCAGAGAGGTCATTTAATAATTTTGTGACATCATTCAAGGTTAGTCTTTTGATGGAGCTTAGGAATGCCCATTGGTCTGTGTGTGGTTCAAAATCAGAATTGAGAAACACACTGTTGTTCTCTCTTCTCCTGTTGCCTTGGAGGGGTAGGGCAATCAAATTGCCAAAACCGCCTCTTGGCATAGTATCTTGGTTTGGAAATAGACGATCATATGAATCAAGCCCAAGTTGGTATCGGGACTTCATCGTACTTGTTAATAAGCTACACCCTAGTCGCCTAGCTAAATAGGCAGGAATTGCTTGGCTAAAGAAAATCCAAATATGACAACCATTCCCAGATTGTGAGCGTTCTAATGCTGCACATATATTGGATAATGCACAAGTGTTTAAAAAGGAGATGGCATCTTCTTGCCAATTGTCTTTGTCAAAATCGAGCGCAAGAAACCAACAATTTTCGTTTTTCAGCAAAGGATATATCCCTACAAAACAATCACCTTTCAAGTGGGTTGAAATTAGTTTCTTAGTTATTGGGAGTAATTCCCGGTTTTTACACTCTGAGCATTTCATTGTGGGTTTTTTACAAATAGGGCGATTCCATTCATGAGCACAGACAGGCGAATACCCAGATCGTCCATTTTTTGATTCCCAGCGTTTTGCATAAACATCAGTTCGTCCATGGAACAATGATAAATATAGACTAAGCTTATCAGCAGCAGGTGACAGTTTGCTTATTTTAGCGCTTTTAACCCGCTCTTCAATAGGTATTTGGTTATTATTGGTTGTTTCGTAGTTAGCTAGTTTTCGTTTAAGCCGCTCATTTTCTTTGCGTAACTTTGCGCATTCTTCTCGAGCTTGTAGCAATTTAGCATCCAAGCTCATTTGTTGTTTCCCTTATTATAGCGAGGAATGCAGACTAAAGCTTTTAGGCTCATTATAATATCCGAAATCTTGTTGCGGGCCCCTTACCTATACGAATAATTTTATTTGCATCTATAAGGTTGTTTATTTTTCTGGTGGCAGTATTTCTGGAAATGCTTAGTTGCCTGGTTATTTCAGCGATTGTAATTTCGTCTTTGCTTTTTATTAGTTCTAATATTGCATTGTCGTCTATTTTTCCAGTCGAGAAATTAAATGTTATCTTAACAAAGTCACCATCCTCTGAATATTTTGGCTTGGCTAATCCCGCTTTTTCACAACTATCAAATACCAACCTTATGCCTGATCCAAGTTTTTCAACTAATCCAATTTTATGAGCGACTCGTGCGATTATTGGGTTTCGCAGATAGGTTGTGCCATCCCCAAGATTAGCGATATTAACAAGGCCGGGGAAACAACCTGGACTGAAGATTTCTAAGCGATCATCATATAAAGCAACTTTAACTGCTCCGGGAATTGAATATTTGCGGTGTATAAGTGCGTTAATAATAGTTTCACGAAGGGCTTCTTTCGGAATAGGGGATGTTTCTTTTAATTTAATCCCTTGGAGTTGATGTTTTTTGGGAAGCCAAGAGTTAATAAGTTCAAAGCAATTTTCAGCTTGTTTCTCAAGATTGCCGGTTATTTCTTTAGTTTGGATTATATCTCGACCTGATTTTCCACTGAATTGAGTGCAAAGAATTGATGATTCAGGAACAAATTGCTCTGGATTATTACCGAACAAAATCACTCCTGCTACAGTAGGGAAATATTTTTCCTTATTAGCTGTTGCTTGGGTTATCAGTCGATCAGAGAGTAATCGCTTAGTATTTGCTTGTGTTTTATAAAAATGCTTGAGTAAGCTTTTTGATAATATTGAAATATCAGTGTTGATAGATTCTTCATCAAAGGTAATGCGTTGCCCCTCCCGTATCAAGTCTTCCACATGCTCCTGATTTGCCCTTCTAGTGCTCGATCCAACTCGAAGGTAGACGCCTTTTGGCATTCCTTCTTTCTTCAGAAAGTAAGGCTTTTTTATACTAGGAGGAACTTTAATGATCATAACTGATGCGCCATCAAAATTTTTTTCATAAATTTGTGCAAATAAGTTTGGGCTGGTTGAATCGTATAGGCAGTTAGAGAAATCATCGTAAATTTTGTCGCGAACCTCCTCAGTCACTCCTATGATTTTTCTGGTTTTATCTTCTACACCGATAACAATACTGCCACCAGCACCATTGGCAAATGCAACACAAGTTTTCACAAGCGACTGAAGCTTTGGCAGGATGGATTTAAATTCCAATGATTTCGATTCTCGTTCTGGGTAAGTGGTAAGCTTGCTCATGTTGTTCTCCAGTTACTGTTATATCTATGCGTTAACCTATTTTGAATTGCACCATGTTATCACAATTGCACCAGATTGCACCAAATTTCTGAACTGCACCAAATCAGTTGGTTGCACATTATATGGTTCATCTAAACTAAATTTGTGTCTGCACAAACGTAAATGACTCGAGAAAATCATTAGAATAGTCAGTATAAACATGCAGTAGGGTGGTATGCTTTAGGGTAGTTTCATTTTTTAACAGTCCCATTTAATATTTTAAACGACTAAAAATGGTACATTTGTTGGCCTTTGATTGCACCATTTTGAAATCGCTATTAGCTCTAAAGCGTCTAACTTCAGTGTAGTTCAGAACAATTCGCCAAATAGCAATAATGCTGTAGTTTGTCCGGAGACAAAATATCACTATGTTTAATGTTTGTTTAGAAAAAGAGCAGGGTAATCGCATGCATAATAAACGGGTTAGTATCAGGCTGAGATCATCACTTTAACACTTTTGGTTATCTTCTTTAAAAACCAATGTGGGGGTTTTGTGGGGGTGAGTTGTGATTTGTTATGCATTGTGGGGGTATTGCAACGGAATGTTCTCACAAGAAAGTTAATAAAAACAAAGTATTAAAATTTAACTCGATAACTACGAACCAGGTGGTTGGCGGTTCGACTCCGTCCGGGCGTACCAAATTAAAGTCCCAGCTTAAGCTGGGACTTTAATATCGAGGGCAAGTCCTGGCGGATCCCCACAAATATTG
>JAGLTR010000033.1 GCA_023135155.1 Gammaproteobacteria bacterium | reverse complement strand
ATAAAAAACCTGAAGCACTATTTGAGCTGGGAGTAATAACTCTACGGCAAAAAAAAGCAGGGTTTGCAAAGGTGTTTCTTGAAGATGCTGCTAAACAAGGTCATATAGTTGCACAAAGATACATACAGTTATATCACGATGTGAATCACTGTGTATCAGCTTGGCGCGATCTTGTTCTGATGGAAGAAGCTACAACCACAACTTTTTATGAGGCTAAAAAATGAAAAGACCAATAGTTCATATCTGGATAGTAATGCTGATAGTCTGCACACTATTCTCACTGTTTATTTTCCGAACAGCTATGGCAAACTGCTGTCCAGGACCAGGATGCCCATCACTACCACACTTATTCCCAGAAGTAGGCGTACTTAAACTTAATGATTTCATTAGTAGCAGTAGCGGAATTGAAAAATCAACAATAGCACTAGGTAAGCTCTATAAGTATGCATTTGACCAACATGACAGGAGATCAAAATATCTCTCCCTGGTAAATGACTTACTGCGAGATGTAACCTGGAATAACCACACAATAACAACCTGTATTCAAGTGTATAGCGCAACCAATATAGCACCAAACTCAACATATGATGATTTGAATACCAATAACTTTGAGAAGCTTAAGAGAATGTGGGCAGCTCAGCATAAGAAACATCCGAGCATAAGCAACTACAATGCTTTTTTAGTGATCGGCACGAGAGCGTTTGCCAACAAAGACTATCACTTAGCTCGATTTTGCTACAGATTCGCGGCCTTTTCCTCAAGGGCCGGACAACTGTTAGTTAGGGCTGATAACAAAATAGCAGATATTGAATACCAGAAGGTTTGCTCAAAAGGTGACCCGGGTTGCGATAAATAGTAGCTATTAATTATGAACAATAAAGAACATAAAAACACCCTAACAACCAAGACAAAGGCTTCTCCAGGCTTTAATAAGAAAACGATTGTAAATATGATAGAAAAACTCATACAACATTACGGAATAAATATCGCTCAATTGGCTGCACAAACCAACATTAAAACGAAGCTGATAAGAGAGGTATATATGTCTACAACATGCAGTGAAAAAGCACTAGTCGACGTATCCATGCCAATAATAAGACTATATTGCAAAGCGAGGTGGGAGAAATGTTAATACATATAACTGCATCAGGACAAATACGTACTATAAATAATGATATTAAAATCACAGTTGTTGATGACGATAAACGTAATCGATATATATTGAGCCACATCCCCATTAGCTCAAAGGTTCATCGCTCTCAACGATATATGAAAATCACTATTGATAAAAAAGATATTACGAAACAAGAGATAGTTGATCGGTGTGATGATAGTGCTTTAGCGGCAAGAGAAGAAGAGAAAAAACTATCAGAATATGAATATAACGAAATACTCTTAAACAACCTAGGCTTTGCGGTCGATCATACACTATTTGATAAAGTCGAAACCGATCCAAAAGCCCTATTAAAATTGGGCATACAAGCCATCGACAATGGTCAAAAACGCTTTGCGACAGAGATTCTTCGCATAGCTAATAAACGTGGGTGGCATGACATTGTTCGTCAATTATCCGCATCAATCATAACAACGAGAAAAAGAAATGAACCAAACAAACAACAAAAACAGTGATACGCAACCACTGCATGACATCCTTATTGCCCATCTTTGCAAAAACAAGATGCAGGTGGCCATTCATTTACAAACCGGCATAAAATTGTGTGGTGAAATTGAAGCTCATGATGAACGTATAATCACACTAAAGGACAACAAAAAAACACAGATAATTTACAAACATGCGATATCCACAATTGTTCCCGAGATCAACAATTAATTATTTTACACATATAGTTTCAATATGAAGATCATACAAAACAAATATAAGCTATGTCGGTTAGGAAACAACTTCAAGAACATGCATCTTACTGAACGAGAGATCAAATGACTTCGGTAATACAATTTATTCGTCTACTACGGTATTGACCTAACGAACAATTCTGCTAACGTCGTTTGATACCATTCCATTAATCTAGCAAGGAACAAAGATGCCAACAGCAAAGCGCCTCTTAACAGTAGACCTACCCGCTATAAGTGATAAGCTGTTGCCAGTGGAATTAGATGGTGAAGATTACATCTCAGCACCCTTCTGCTTTCGGCTCACTGTTCTTTGTAAAAATCACAACATAGAGCTCAAGAAGTTTCTCGGCAAACCAATAGCCATAACCATAGGCGATCATAGCGATAAACCCAAAACCTATAATGGCTTAATCTTTGCAGCTACAGCTTTAGAGATTCAAAATGATGGTTATAAAGCTTATGAGCTAATTGTTACCCCATGGCTGCGTTTTCTAGAGGCAACTTGTGATTCACGTATCTATGGTGTTAAGAAACCACAAACGATACCTGAGATCGTTACCTTCGTCTTTAAGCGTTACGGTTTAACTGACTTTGATCTCTCACAACTAACACGTAAATATGAACCCCTAATTTACTGTGTGCAATACCAAGAATCAGCTTTTAATTTCGTCAGCAGATTATTAACCCAAGCTGGTATCTATTATTATTTTAAACATGAGGGTAAAAAACATATCATGGTGCTAGCTGATAGTGGCTTTTTTAAGCAACAACCTATTGCTGTACAATACACCAATAAATCCCACACAGAACCACACATATTTAAATGGCGTCATCATTTCAGCCTACAACCAAATGCTACATCTACTAATAGCTATGATTTTCAAAATCCGAACAGTAAAAACAAAGTGCAGTTAAAAAATAACGAGCAGTTTTTACCATCGAAAAACTTAACCAAATATCACTATGGTGATATAGCACCAAATGCGCTCGATAAACAAACTAACAATGTCGAAAAGCAATTAACAGTCCTAGAAAAACTACAACTACAAAGTCAAAAGCTAAGAACCGAAAAGATAAATGGCGCGAGCAGCTATCATCAATTCCAAGCAGGAACCACAATTAACCTAACCGACCACGAAATCCCAAGTGAAAATGGCGATTATTATATCTACGCCATCCGCCACCAGGTAAAAGACCACTCCCATCGCATCGGACACGGCGCCGATACAGCAAACCAACAATACCAAAACACCTTCTACGCCTACCCAGCAAAACAACCATTCGTCCCACACGCTCGCTATAACGAACTAAACCAAGACGATT
>JAGLTR010000032.1 GCA_023135155.1 Gammaproteobacteria bacterium | reverse complement strand
GTTTACATTGGTAAATGAGCATTTAAAATTTCATTTTTCGCCCGAAGATGCAGTGCTAATAACCATTCCCCGAGAAATGGCTGAATAGTTACAAGATTTTTTCATAGACAAACGACAGTTGCTTGGTGCGTATTAACGCATAATCTTTGGGCGATTGCTCGAAAAGCATTGTCCAATGAAAAAATACGACTAAAGAAAATCGCATACGCTTAGTTAAAATCTGACTTTAAACTAAAAAATTTGGAAAACAGCCAAGAATTCCGATCATCTGAAAACAGCAATTTCTTGTCTTCACAGTGTGATTATTCTTTTTTATTTTCAAATAGCAACACCGAGCTTTGGCGGTGAAAATCATAAAATTATTTGCATACCAAAAACCGGAATTTTGGGACAGGCTCTAACATACTAAAATCCTTATCATTTGGTTGGCAGCATAATAGGCCCTATTTGCTTAACTTTAAAACAAATAAAAATAAGGGGACAAGCCCTAACTAATCTATACTTCATATACAATCATCTTGCTTTCCACCTCAGAAGCTACTGAATTCGGCGGATCTATATGCGCAAAGAAATTATAACGCGACCAACCTGACTTTATTTTTCCTAATATTCTACCTGCAGCACTTAATGAACTACCCTCTATACTTAATAAGTTTTCAGCCCGCTTAATGAAGCTTTGCGGTCCACGCTTAATCCAATCCATACATCCCAGAGCAAAGGTTAGATCTGACACAACATAAGCAGCAGTACGCGCCAACATAATACCAAGGAAATTATTTACCCCCGGAACAAAACTAGCGCCAAAAGCCATCCACAACAACAAAATAGAATAAATCGCCGGAAATCTAACTATTTTGTCGGACAACATTTGCTGCCTCATCACAAAACCATTACTATGAAATACATTCAAAACAGACATAGAACCAAGACCAATCAAGCACTCTTTGGCACTAAAGCCATAATAGCCAAGAAAAGGAGACAATACAGCTCCTATAATATACAAAAATGGCATCAACAGACTTGCCCGAAAAAGCTTCCAATAAATACGCATTAATACCTTAGTGTTATGCTTATAAAACGCTCTTTGAATAAATTTCTGCTGACTCTGCGAAACCTCCATTGCAAATAACATAAATAGTGAATTGAGCGGCATCGCTAAATTTAAAACGTCAACCGCCTTTGGTCCTGCCACGCTAACTACCCGCCACACCATTAACAGCTCTGTAAGCAGATCCAGAATAAAATTAATATTGGTTGGAATACCTGGAATATACCCTTTCCATACACGTAAAACATTTGACGGTTTACAACAGGATAATACACGAAGATTGCCACCATTTAGATACAAATATGCGGGAATATAAACTAATGGTTTTATTAACTCGCCTAGCGATAGTGATAATCCAAAACAAAATGGTTGACGATCGCTAGAAAGGAAAAAATAAGTTAGAGCATTGCCAAGCGTTGTAACCACAAACGCCAACGTATTTGCCGTTATAGATACCCTACTAAGACGCGCGGCATAAAAAGCATTTTGATTTGCGAAGTTGAACGCATGAAATACACCTCCAATTGCGAATCCTTGCGCAATTTTTGCTGTAGTCGCTGTAGCATCTATACCAAAAACCTTTAGTACACTCGAAGAACCCAAACCAAAAAAAGTAGAAAGTGCGCCACCAGCTAATAAAAACAGTATCTGAGACTGAATTAATGTCTCATAATCAAATGCTTCGTGCGTTTTATTTTTGCTTTTACCGTCTTCAACTATTACCTTGTGCGGCACAAAAAATAGGCAACCGAAAACAGACATGTAAACCAGCCCCTGCCAACGACCAAAAATAGCCGCCGCCTCATCCATAGCTGCTTGCTGCCCAATTTTCTTACCAGCCAACCGAATCCACAAAGTTTGCGTAGTTACATAACGCAAAGAGTCTATTCCAGCCAAAAAAAGCCCAGAGGCTAATTGTATATTTTCAGATCGCTTTTTCTTCATGGCAAAACGTACGTCGCTTATTCTTCACAAAACCTTTAACTCATTATTCAGCTCGTTCTTTTGCAGTCATCTTGACTTGGCAATGCTCCCAGGTCAAGTCCTCCAGTGAAATTGGGCCAACTGCACGCGTAGCTCTTGACCCCACCTGAGCATATGATAATCTCTTGCCTTATATTCCGCGTAACCCTATACAGGAGAATCCATGCAAAAGATTGTCGTTCTAGCCAAACAAGTCCCTGATACTGCTAACATTTCTGGTGAAGCCATGAAAGAGGATGGGACTGTTAACCGAGCTATTCTTCCCACTATCTTTAACCCAGAAGACCTTAACGCTTTAGAGATGGCCCTTGCAATTAAAGATAAAACAGATGCTCACGTTACTGTGATCACCATGGGCCCACCAAAGGCTGCTGAGATCTTGAAAACCTCACTGTATATGGGCGCTGATGAAGTGCTATTGATTTCAGATCGCAAGTTCGCAGGTGCAGATACTCTCGCCACCTCTTACGTGCTAACCGAAGCGATCAAACAGCTTGGTGATATCGACATTGTTCTTGCGGGCAGACAAGCGATCGATGGCGACACTGCGCAAGTCGGGCCACAGGTTGCTGAAAAATTAGATTTTAACCAGATCACCTACGTCTCAAAACTACTCGAAGTTGGCGGTGATTATTTAGTTGTCGAACGTGATGGCGAACTACAAACAGAAACAATCAAAACCAAAATTCCAGTACTGCTAACCGTAACCGGCGAAACCAATGAGCCACGCTTTCCAAATTGCCGCAACATGCTACAGCATTTTCGCGCAGGCACCCTTGATAAATTTAGCGATGAGAACATTGAACTTGCGAAACGGAATAATTGGATAATTCCAACAAAAGGCGCGCAAGATCTCGAACTTGATTTAACCCGCTGCGGATTAGGCGGCAGCCCAACTAAAGTTAGTAAGATAAAAAATATAACTTTAGCCGGAGGCAATATGCAAATGTATAACGCTGATAATCCCGGAATTAAAGAGTTAGTAAACGACATCGTTAAAGAATATATCGAGGTAGAATAATGAAAAGTATTATTTATATCGAAAAGAATCCAACCACAAATATGCTGCGCAATGTTAGCCTCGAACTTGCTAACAAAGCCTACAGCTTAATGCAGCCATATAATGGCGAAGTTGTCGGCATATTTACTGGCGACACGCTACCTGAAAACTGTGACGAACTATTTAAATATGGCATGCACCGCCTCATACATTACACCAATCCGAAACTAGCCAATCTCCAATCGACCGCCTATAAAAACATCATTATGCAGATGATAAGAGCAGAAGATCCGGAAATAGTGCTATTTGGTGCAACTCATAATGGCCGCGATATTGCGCCACTCATTGCTTCTGCCTGCAGAACTGGGCTAACCGCTGACTGTACGCAACTATATATTGATGACTACAAAGACAAAGGCAAAATTCTTTTTCAAATGCGTCCTGCTTTTGGCGGCAATATTTTAGCGACAATCATTACTCCTGAGGCGCGCCCGATGATGGCATCAGTACGCGAAGGCGTCATGCTCTTACCGGAGGAGAAATTAAATCATCCTGTAAAAACAGAGCCATTTACTATCGACTTTAAAGATGAATGGATTGTAAATGAATTCCTGGAAATCGCTCCTAAACAGAAAAAAGTCGACTTCTCAACAGCTGATATTATTGTTGCTGGCGGCGCTGGCATCGGCAATAAACAGAATTTCGAATTAGTTCGCCAACTTGCGCATGTTTTAGGCGGTGAAATTGGTGCAACTCGCGCCGCCGTTGATTTCGGCTTTGTCGAAAAAGATCATCAAATTGGCCAAACCGGCGCTGTTGTGCGACCTAAGCTTTATATAGCCTGCGGGATTTCCGGACAAATCCAGCATCGCGCTGGCATGGAAGAGTCACAAAAGATTATCGCAATTAACAAAGATCCCAACGCACCGATTTTCGGCATCGCCCATCGCGGTATTGTTGGTGATCTGACTGAAATAATTCCAACCATAATTCACTATCTAAAAGAGGAAGATTAATGGCTAACTACTACACCAAAAATCGTAAATTTTATTTAGACCAAATTGATTTAAACGAAATAGTGGCGCATCGCGAAAACAATTATCAAAGCCCAGAAGCTAAAGCATTACACTCTTACGAGGAAGCGCTAACCTGGTATGACATGCTGCTAAAAAATGCTGGGGATATTTGCGCTAATTTTATCGAACCACGCGCTGAAGCTGTTGACGAAAAAGGCGCGCAATTCTGCGATGGTGTCGTAACTTGGGCACCAGAAACGCAAGAGAACATGCAAGTATTAGCACAAGCCGGTTATATGGGCGGAATCTTAGAACGCAAATACGGCGGCCTAAATTTACCAGCAACGGTAAATACTTTAATCATAGAAATGGTTTCCCAAGCTGATGCAAGCTTAATGAACCTCTTTGGCTTACAAGATATCGGCGTAACTCTAAGCAAATTCGGTACCGAAGAACAAAAAGATCGCGTATTACCAAAATTCTGTACAGGCGAAGTCAGCGGCTCCATGGCCCTAACCGAACCCGATGCTGGTAGCGATCTACAAGCTGTTGCCTGCAAAGCCATTCTAAAAGATGACAAATGGTATCTAGATGGCGTGAAGCGCTTTATCACTAACGGCTGCGGCGACGTTTCCTTAGTATTGGCCAGAACCGAAGCAGGCTCATCAGATGGCCGCGGTTTGAGCATGATGCTTTACGAAAGATATCGCGATGACAATATGACCATTCGTCGTATTGAAGACAAGATGGGCATTCACGGTTCGCCTACCTGTGAACTACAATTTGATATGGCTGAATGTGAATTAGTCGGCAAACGTCGTTTTGGTTTAATTAAATATATTCTCGACTTAATGAATGGCGCACGTTTAGCAGTTTCCGCACAAGCCTTAGGCATAGCCCAAGCAGCATTTAATGAAGCTCTTGATTATGCCAATAAACGTGAACAGTTTGGTCAAAAAATTGCTAACCTACCACCCGTCTATCAAATGCTAAAAAAATCCCAAGCGGAAATAGAAACTGCACGCATGCTTTTATATGACACCGCCTTTCATGTTGATATTGATAATATGTATCAAGAGAAAGCCAAGACAGGCGAGACGGACAAAAAAGAACTAAAAACGGCTGGTGCGATTGCGAATTTCCTAACCCCGATTTCGAAATTTGTAACCACTGAGATGTCTAACAAGGTCTGTTACGATGCCGTGCAAATCCACGGCGGCTGCGGCTTTGTGAAAGACTTCCCCGTGGAGCGACTAGCCCGCGACGCCAGAATCACTAACATATACGAAGGCACAACCCAGCTACAGGTAATTGCCGCTTTAGCGGGCGTTAAAGCCAACGTATTAGAGAAGAAGTTCAACGATTTTAGCGCGAGCACAATCGATAACTTAAATAACGAAAAAACAATCATTATAGATTTTATCGAACAATACAATAATCTAATCGAAAAACTAAAAGAGTTAGATTCAAAAGAACTCTTCAGCTATGTAGGCAATTATGTCGTCGAAATAGTTTCCATACTCTATCGCCTCATGCTATTCATCAAAGCCGCGAATAAACATGAAGAAAAACGCGATCTATTTAAGTTCTATCTAACAGAATCCGAAACACACATTCCATACCTAATAAATAAAATAGAAAAACTAATGACAAGCTATGGCGACAACATTAGTGATCTAAAAAAAGACCTAATAAAATAATAACACCGTAGAGACGCATTGCTATGCGTCCCTACAAAAACCCGGTATTGCGCAAAATGACAATTACGCCGATAATGAGCCATGACATATACGCTTTGTGAATCGACCATACAGAGGCACCCCAAATGAACAAGCACTCCGATGATGATCACGGACAATTTCTAATTTATGAGACAGAAAATGGACGCATCAAAATAGATGTTCGGTTCGAAAATGAAGATGTTTGGCTACCTCAACAACTTATAGCAAAGCTCTTTCAGACAACGAAACAAAACATCGGACAGCACCTAAAGAACATCTTTAATGAGGATGAGTTAAACCCAGAATCAGTTGTCAAGAAATTCTTTACAACTGCCTCAGACTCAAAGAATTACAATATAAACTTTTATAATCTAGACGCAATAATCTCTGTTGGTTACCGAGTCAAAAGCCATACAGCCACAAAATTCCGTATCTGGGCTACACGACACCTTAAAGAATTCGTAGTCAAAGGCTTCACCATGGATGATGAACGCCTAAAGAATCCTGAGCTACCTTTTGACTACTTTGAGGAATTGACTCGGCGCATTCAAGATATACGCACCTCAGAAAAACGCTTCTACAAAAAGATTACTGACATCTATGCCACTAGCATTGATTATGACCCAACTTTAAACGTCAGTATAAATTTCTTCAAAACTGTACAAAACAAAATGCACTGGACCATCACCGGACTAACAGCCGCTGAACTTATTCATAAACGCGCGAATACCAAAGAACCGAATATGGGGCTAACCAATTTCCGAGGCACAAAAGTTCGGAAATGCGATGTAACTATTGCGAAAAATTATCTAAATGAAAACGAGCTTGCAGCACTCAACAACCTCGTCGAGCAATACCTGGTTTTTGCTGATGGACAAGCTATGCGCCGCATACCAATGCATATGCAAGACTGGATTAACAAACTTGACGCTTTCTTGAATATCAACGATAGAAAAATCCTAACACACGCCGGGAAAATATCGCACGAATTAGCAAAACAAGCAGCAGAAACTAAATATGAAGAGTTTCATTCCAAACAACTCTCTCAAAATGACAACACAGAAAACGATTTCGATAAAATAACGCAAATGATCCCAGCACATAGAACCAATAAAAACAGTCGAAAATAACAACACTCCACGCATTTGAGACGCATTGCTATGCGTCTCTACGACTTGGCGAGTAAAGCCAATTACTCCAACTCACTCCAACGCTCATATGCCCGCTCCAACTCCTGCTCAAGATCAGCAAGCTCTTCTAATGCCTTTTGCACAACAGCTGATTCCTGCTGATAAAACCCATCCCGCCCCATTAACGCTTGTAAGCGCTTTTGCTCAATCTCTAATTTTTCGATTCTTCTAAGCAACTTTCCTAACTCTTTACGCTCCTCATAACCGATACTCTTCGTTGGCGCCCCCTGGGCTACTTTTTTTGCAAGAGCCTCCCGCTTATCAGCACTTTTTGCCTCAGCTCGCTGACGCAACCAATCCTTATAACCACCGATGTATTCCTGAATCTTACCCTCACCCTCAAAAACCAAGGTGCTAGTAACAATGTTATCCAAAAATTCACGATCATGGCTCACTAATAACAATGTGCCCTTATAATCACTCAGCAACTCTTCTAATAACTCTAAAGTCTCAATATCCAAATCGTTGGTAGGCTCATCCATCACCAACAAATTCGACGGTTTACTAAACAGACGCGCTAATAACAAACGATTACATTCACCACCAGACAAAACTCGCACTGGACTACGCGCACGCTCAGGCGTAAACAAAAAGTCACTCAGATACCCAATAATATGCTTCTTACGACCATTAATTTCAATTGTATCACAACCATACGAAACATTTTCAGCAACAGTTTTATTCGGCTCTAACGCTGCGCGCAGTTGATCAAAATACGCCACCTCTAACTGGGTGCCAACCTTTACCGATCCATGCTGTGGTTTTATTTTTTCTAATAAAATATTTAATAACGTACTTTTGCCAATACCATTAGGACCAATTAAACCAATACGGTCCCCACGCATAACCTGCAAAGATAAGTTTTTTATCACAACATTATCGTTATACACCTGACTGATATTCTTCGCCTCTATAACCACACGCCCCGAACGTTCACCCTTATTCAACTGCATATTAGCCCTGCCTTGCAGTTCGCGTCGTTCGCCCCGCTCACGCCTTAAAGCTTTTAACGCTCGCACTCGACCCTCATTACGTGTACGACGCGCCCGTACCCCTTGCCGAATCCAACGCTCTTCTTCAGCTAATTTTTTATCAAACTCAGCATTAGCCCTCTCTTCAGCTTGCAACAACTCCTCTTTACGCTGGAGAAAATTCTGATAATCACCCGGCCATGAGGTTAAATTGCCACGATCTAATTCAATAATTCTTGTCGCTAAACGCTGCAATAAAGCGCGATCATGGGTAATAAATATTAAACTAATATTGAGAGTTAATAACCGCTCTTCTAGCCATTGAATTGCTGCAATATCTAAATGATTTGTCGGCTCGTCGAGCAATAATAAATCAGGCGAAATAACTAACGCCTGCGCTAATGCAACACGACGCTTCCAACCACCAGATAATTCCGCCACCATCAGATCAGGATTTAATTCCAGGCGACTCAAAGTCTCACTAATTTTCTGCTCATAATGCCAGCCACTTACAACATCGATTTTTTTCTGCAGCTCCGCCAACTTATGCAAATCGTCATCGCTGCCACCGGTTGCTAGCTGGTGTGTCAACGCATGGTATGCTACTAATAACTGACCAACATCAGCTAATCCCGCCGCAACAGCCTCGTAAACAGTGCCATCAATATTTTGCGGCAATTCCTGAGCCAAACGCGCAACTCGCAGATTAGGCTTACGCCAAACACTACCTTCGTCGGGCTTTTCCAGCCCCGCAATAATGCGTAACAACGTAGATTTGCCGGCGCCATTACGCCCAATAAGACAGACCCGCTCGCCAGTTCCCACCTGCAATTGCACACCATCCAATAGAGGCGCCGCACCAAAAGAAAGCGAAATGTTTTCCAGAGCGATTAGTTTAGACATAAAATGTATTCTTCACCTTGATTGCTTTATCATGCATGCATACTTAAACGGGCAAGATACCGACAATGAGCAATGATAACAACACCCCATACGCAAATTTAGACCCAAACGTGATCCTAGATGCCATTGAAAGCCTAGGTTTTCAATGCAACGGCAACCTACTCGCACTCAACAGTTATGAGAACCGCGTCTATCAAATAGGCATCGAAGACGCCAAACCAATAGTTGCAAAATTCTATCGCCCCGAACGCTGGAGTGATGCCGCCATTTTAGAAGAGCATCAATTTTCCGAAGAGTTGTTTGAGCATGAAATTCCAGTTATTGCCCCAATTAAAATAAACGACAAAACCCTGCACTGTTTTAATGAATTTAGATTTGCTGTTTTCTCTTGTCAAGGCGGACATGCATTAGAATTAGATAATATAGAACAACTAGAGTGGATGGGCAGATTTATCGGACGCTTGCATGCTGTAAGTGCCTGCAATCCATTTCGGCATCGCACGGAATTAAATGTCCAAAACATGGGTTATGCCTCATTTAATTATCTACGCAACAATAGTTTTATTCCTTTCGAAATTGAAACTAATTATTGTCAAGTAATCGAAACATTACTAAAACAAATCGAAGAAAGCTTTGAACGCGTTGGCGAAATTAATTATATCCGCCTACATGGCGATATCCATGCTGGCAATGTTTTATGGAATAACGCTGGCCCACATATTGTCGACTTAGACGACTGCATTATGGGACCAGCCATCCAAGACATCTGGATGCTTCTGTCTGGCGATGCTCCACAAACCGAAAATGAACTTGAGCGTATCTTAACAGGCTACAACACGTTTTATGAATTTCACCCGCAAGAGCTCCACTTAATAGAACCACTACGCAGCTTACGTATGCTCAACTACTCAGCCTGGCTAGCCCGCCGCTGGGACGACCCCGCCTTTCCAAAAAGTTTTCCTTGGTTCGACACACCGAAATACTGGCAAGAACAGCTGCAGAATTTTCGCACACAGAGTGAGCTTCTGGTAAGAGCCATATAGCTGTTACTTAAACGTCAAAAAACATACTAACATCAATAATTTTCTGAACCTCAGGATAATAATACTCAGCTTGTCCAACATGAACCACCAAGTTGCCTTGCGACCTATAAAAACACTTCTCATGCGTATGCCCGCACAATACCAAAAACTCAACATCTGAATATTCAGCTGCAAACTGCATCAACACATCTCCTATTGCTTGCGAACTAAAATATGGCAACCAATCGTCATCACTTTGTTTACCTTGATGACAACAAGCCTCAGCAAATGGGGGAACATGCGTACATATAATAATTTTCTTTGGGTGAGAATTAATAGCCCGCAGCATATTCGCCCGTAATTGTTCAGCATCTTCATCCGCTAATTGCTGCATTTTCTCAAGCAACTGATACTTACCAATAAGCTTTTGCTGAAATAAGTCGGTTATCATTCGACTATCATTAAGAGATATCTGACTATTACTATAATCACCATAACGTCCATCTGCCCAACCATCTTGCCCAATTAAAACTACATCTCGCTCCAATACTATAGGACCAGAAACAGGCAGCCAATATAACAATTCTTCTGCTTGCGTCAGTGATCGCATCTGTTTGCGCACATCACAAACATCTCCCCGATAATAGTCATGATTTCCCAAAACAAAATATATCGGCCTATCAATAGCCCGCATCATATCCTGCATAATATCGACAATTGAAGGCGCTTCTGCAATATCACCACTAATTAAAACAGCATCGCATTTTGTATCTTTTATTTTATGATAAAAACAATCCCGCCCAGCCTTATCAAGAAAATTCAAATGAATATCAGTTAGCCATGCCAGCTTCATAAAATCACCTCAATAGTTCTCTGCAATTTCTGCGATACGCTGCAACACAATTTCTGCTCGCCCCATCGCGATAGATCCGTAATTTAAGTGCCCAGGTAGCACTGCAAGAAAATCCTCGTCCCGAAGTATTTCTGCAAAAGATTGTGCCAAATATTTTCTTAGCTCATCATCAGATAACGAAACATCCTGTGCAATTTCGGCTCGACCATCGATAACAGCAATAATATCCTCAAAATCATGACTTAGGAGAAAATCGTTTTTACCCCGCTGCTTAAATGCTTCTAATTTGGTCGCTAAAAAATATGGTGCCGTTACTGACTTAATAGATATACCGTTTTCAAGTCGCTGAATGACAGCATGCCCAATAGCCGCCTGATACCAAAGATTAGTAAACCCCAATATTTTCTCATCAGTAGGCATCACGTCTAAAATTAAATCATCATACCGCCATCGACATATAACCCCATCATCCATAGATTGCTTAAATCCGCATCCTTTCAGCTTTTCCGCCAACTGATGATAATGACTCAGCGAAAAAACATCGACAACACAATCAACATCATTTGTAGGACGAACATCGGGAGCCAATGGGTCCGTAATAAACAAAACAACTGCACAACCACCTAAAAAAACAACATCATCTTTTAACACACCCAATCTGGTTGCAGCCAAACACAACATGCGTAAATTCGCACATGCATAATTATTGCTGTTTTTTTGCACGCCTTAATTTCTCTCTTAGTAGTTTAACCGCCACTTCCCCCTCACGAATTCGACCTTGTCGAATAGCATCCACTAACACTAGTAAATCATAAAACTCCTGATCCGGATATTCCGTAATTGATTTCGGCACAGATGGATATAGCGGCTTTAACGCCAAACCGCGCTGTTTGCCCTCAGCAAAAGGCCAAACTGGCAAATGATCACCACCAACGATGATAGATCCTATAAAAATCGGTGCAGCATAGCTAGTAACAATTCCCCGCGTATACTCACCCAGCTGAACAGGGAAAAAATACTTAACCCCTGAAACCAACACCTCTTCGCACGACGACCAAACAGGAAGCAATTTATGGGCTACTGTCATTGCTAGCTTACTTTTAGCATTTCCATCTACATTTAAAGATAACAACCCGGATTGCCGTAGACGTTTTAACCCCATATTCAACTCTGACGAACTGATACATAAATGCAAAGCCAGCTTGTTTTGCGGCCAAGTTAGATGCTCTGCATGGGCTAACAGCTTCAATAAAATTACGATGTCTTGTGATTTCAACATATATCCTCCGTTATATATTCACACTCACAGATTATCACAAATATCCTCTATTCGCAATTCGCGAATCGCGAATAGAGGATAGAGGACTGCCGCCAAAATACGGTATGTAAGAATACCGCCATTCCAGGTATAACACAGGGGATGAAACTCTTAGCTACCGCACTAAACCTTATACTACCCAACCAATGCCTACTATGCGGCCTCCCCACGCATAACGAACAAACTCTCTGTCAACCATGCATCGCAGAACTACCACAAACAACTAATCGTTGCTATCAATGCGGCAATGAACTGACGGGCAAAATATCTGCGCAACAAATATGCGGCAGCTGTTTAAAGCGTCCACCAACATTCACTACCACAATCACAGCCTTTCGCTACCAACACCCGATAGATTATTTAATTGCGCAACTGAAATTCAATCATAAACTACACTGCGCGAAGATATTAGGGGAGTTAATGGCGGTTATTATAAAGAACCACTATGCAGAGAAACTTCCGCAATTAATTATCCCTGTTCCTCTACACAAAAAACGCTTACGGACCCGTGGCTTTAATCAAGCTACCGAATTAGCAAAACCCATAGCTAAAAAATTAAATATAAAAATAGACTACGACAGTTGTGTTCGCACCAAAAACACCGAACCACAATCACAGCTCCCCGAAAAACAACGCCGGAGAAACATCAAAAATTCATTTCAATTAATAAAACCAATAACAGCAAAACATATCGCGATAATCGATGATGTTGTGACCACAGGCAACACAGTAAGAGAGCTCAGCAAAACACTAAAACAATCAGGGATAGAACGCATTGATATCTGGTGTTGCGCTAAAACCAGACCAAACCAAGCATAGATATACGCCACATATACTCATTACGGCATTGGATCACTAACAGATTGTGCCTACACAAAACCAATCAGTTCGCAGGGCTATCCCATTAAAAACGCCGTCATTCTGCAAAGCACCGTCATTCCGCGGCTTGACCGCGGAATCCAATAAATACGAGAAAATGGTTTGTTACCTAGATCCCACGGTCAAGCCACTGGATGACGCAACTATCTGTTTTAATATGCAAAATTCTAATGGGACAGCCCTGAGTCAGTTAGCCCTAAATCTTGACAGAATCATCGTTCTTAGCAATACTGAATAAAAGGAGACGACACATGAAAAAAACTCACAATAAACTGACATTAATATTAATAAGCCTTATTTTTGCTCTTTTGATTACACAAACTTCATGCTCAAAAGTTACAACCAAAAAACAAACAATAGATAAATCAAAATTACTATCACATGTCACCTTGACTGTACCAGAAACCAAAACAACCATTAGCTTCAATGCAATGCATAGCAAGCCTGTAGATTATACCTCTGACAAAGGTCAATTTGCGGAACACGGAATATTGAGCCTTCGAACTCGCCATATACAACCACTTGGCAACCAAGGATTTGTTACTATTTTGGCAGTTAGCCGTGGCGGCTCTGGCACATTCATATACGTAGCAAGATTCGATCAGGGTAAGCTCGGTTATAAAATGACAGACAGCTTCTTATTAGGCGATCGAGTCCAAGTAACTGCGCTTGCAATTGACCATAAGAACAAGATTATTATTAGCTATAAAAAACATGGTGAAAACCAAGGAATGTATGAAGCGCCAAATGTTCCTGTTCAGAAAAAAATATCGCTACCGCACCCCAATAAAAAATAAGTGGAGCTAAGTCCTGACCCAGCCACACATTTGGTACGGTGAAAACCAAACCTAATCATTAACTAACCTCTAGCAAGTGAAATAGCTGACGATCCATGCGGAAAATCTGCGCCAGAAAACTCCCGCAACATTCGAATCACATTAGCATCATTAACAATGTCACTATCAGGCACTTCAGTTTCATGCCCTAGCTTATTGCGCACCATAATAAAACGCTGCGCAAGATTTTTGTTACCCGACCTACTCTTGCGTTTACCATTATCACGGCTAGCAACTCGCACAAAACATTCGCCAATCATTACTACCAACATCCGGCAAGCAGCCATTTCGTGCGGATAATACGCAGGATTTTCCATCTGCCCTGCCACTTTACAAAAAAAACTCAAATAATGATCCATTTTATCCTTGATATTTAGCAGCAACTCCCAATAAAAATTTGCAGAATATTCTTGCTCACGATGATCAACAACATCTTGCAACTTAGCAGCTAATTCAGACTTTTGCACAACACGCCAAAACCCCACTCGCAATTTATTAACATCTGGAACCACCTGAGAATCAGGATAAATATCGCGCTTCATCTCTAACGGAATATTTCGCATTAGCTTACCGACATACTCATAAAGATCCATCTCATCTTTTCTTGGAGCCGCATGCATAAGATCATTACTAAAACGATTTTTAGAATAATGACCGTTTTGTTGATTATCTGCCCTATAGATACGCAATAAATGATAAATAGCCGCCCAAACAAAAAGCTGTTGCAACTCTCTATTATAAACCTTCTTCTCATTAGTTA
Organism: Gammaproteobacteria bacterium; assembly: GCA_023135155.1. Lineage (GTDB taxonomy): Bacteria > Pseudomonadota > Gammaproteobacteria > UBA9339 > UBA9339 > JAGLTR01. The sequence goes on along the minus strand of JAGLTR010000032.1, from coordinate 7,314 downwards.
AATTCATAGCTAAATCAAGAAATGCTCGCATATGCTGCTCAACACCACCAACTGACTTTGGAGGCAATTGTGGCTCACTGCCATCATCCCCAACATCATGCGGCAATACTGTTGGCCGACCAACAAACACTACAACGATATCAGCCCCTTTACCATTCCCAGACCCTTGCTTCCTCTGTATCTGCTCCGTACGCACTTCTGTTTTCTGCGGCAACCCTCTTTTATTCTTGCCCTTTTTAGAATCACCCTCTTGTTTTGACATCATTGTCGAAGCTCTCTGCCTCTCCTCTTTCAATTCTTTTTCCGCCGCCCGTGTGCGCGCAGCAATTTCTTCAGGGGACGACCCCCTTACATTCAGAGGAATTAAACCCTTATTTAATCTTCTAACGACCTCGACTTCATCACGTCGCGCTTGGTCCACAGCTGCCTCCTGCTTACGATCGATCTCCTCTTTCTGCCGACACTCTTGTATAAACAAATTCTGCCGCTCAACAGTATCTTCCTCACAATCGTCCTCGTGACATCTACCAACTAACTGGTTGTCTATCTCCTCTAATTTTTGCGCAACTTCTTTTCTACCTGCATCTTGCACCAATGAGAAAACACGTGGCTCAATAAAAACAAGATGTTCACGCATAACTTCGAGCAACATTAATAAATCTGCGTCAGGTAAATAATTAATTCCAAATTTCAATAACTCATAATTGCATTCTAAATGCTCATCATTACTACCGCTATTCATATAACAATCGTAACCATATTTAAATAACGCGAGATAATTACCTTTATTTTGAAATCCGTTAATTTGCTTATCCGTAACACATGCGCGCCATTTTACTATGTTATCGTGCCACTCCACGAATGCGGCTCCGGATACCTCACACAAATCACAATAACAAGCAAGCACCAAACGCAAATCATCAATTTTAAACCCACGCTTACTGCTTGCAATTATACGCTCAGCCTTCTTTTTATTTCCGCGCACAATAGCCAACCGTAATAAATTAGCTCCATTAATCGTATGATGACGGAGAAAATCGCTCTGCAATAATATCTGCAACTTGTCATTTTTAACATCCGCACATAACTCAAACGTCAACACCGCATCAATGGCACAATATTGTATTAGATCGAGCTTAATAAACTCCTGCAATAAATCTTTATTATAACTATCATACAACAGCGTTAGAATATTAGTCTCACACCGAACACAAGACTGAAAATACTGCTGCAATTTATCCGACGGCAACTTAGCCATAGCCTGTAAAATAATTTTTGCGATATCATGTCGGGTGCGCTGCAAAGCAACCAATAATGGATTAAACTTCATGTCTTCGGCTAACTCGCTCAAAAGATCAATGCCTTTTTGTTCCAGCAGAGTCTGACAACACTTATTAGCATTTAGGACTATAGCCAATACCAATAACGGCATACCTAAAACATTTTCGCTATTAAAGTCATAATTACAATGCAAACCTAAACGCAGACACAAGGAGAATAACTTAGCATCATCATTAAGCATCGCTGCTAAAAATGTTGCGAACAACATATCAACAAAAACATCTGTATTAATACATGCCTCTAAGATTTTCTTAGTCTCATCAAAACCAGCATACAAAGGATTAGTAACTAAACGTCGCTCAAAATCTTCCTGCGAAAACTTAAGAAAGATAACATTGTCGTTATTAGTAACACTGGCGAGCAATAGTCGCTGCTTAGCTTTATTGAAAATAGCAACTAAATTATTAACGCTAACCTCTGCATTACATTCAATACGATAAACAACGTCAGATCCCACCTTATGCACACTCCAGGTAGAATCAGCCAACCCTTCTTTTAATACTGCATCATCTACTATATTCGTTAATAGTCCACGATCAGGCGTATAATCGAGAATACAGTGCCGAGGAACAGGCTCATTATCACAAATCATATTATAAATTCGCCGAGCCCTAACTGATAAGACATCTCCTGGCTCGATAATCAAGGTATTTAATAGCTCATAGCTGCATTTTTCCAAATAATACTGACTTAACCACTCAATAATCCGCGTAAAATAAATCTTAAAATTACCTCGGTCGTCGGCAACGCCTTTTTTAGCAATCAATACATTTTCAAAAAAATACTGGTACGGATCAGTCATAAATCCAATCTTACGTAGATGGAAATTACGCATGCGCTGCCAACTATCAGCAATCTGTTGTTCGATGCCTGCTTCACCCCGCTTACTGACTGATTGCAGATGATCACATTCAGTCATAACAACACTAGTTAATAAGCCTTTTTCAGATCCAAACCCCATCAATTGTGACTGTGTATTGAGCAGAAAATCACTCACGAAACCAGGATCGCTGTCAGCTCTGCTCCAATCACAAAACTCATGCTCATTCCGATACAATTTATTTCTACTTTGGCGCATGCAATTTATATCGTAAGGAATAGCAAGGCCATCCAGTCCAGATGGCTCAAGCCCTCTATCCGCTGCCAGAGCTAATAATGCACGCTTAGCTCCGTCGTCCACCGGCCCACTAATTGGCATCCGCTCAAAAACATAACCACAATCATTATAATAATAATTATGTAGTTTAATTGCTTTCTGTAATAAATCATGTCTATGCTGCAAAATTAGATAATAATAAAGCGAGTGCCCCTTATGATCATGCAAAAATAACAATTGCGGATGACTTTTAATATATTGCTCAGAATTATCAAATTCGGATATTTTCGCTAAATCGCTTTGCCCTTCAACTGAAGGTATATCATCCAACACATGCCAAACAAGGCCAGACTTATCGGTATTTTCTTTCTTCAAATTAACCGCTAATTCCATTTTGTTAGCATTACATCCAAAATCGTTAGCTAGAAAACGCACAGCGCCATTACTCTCATCTATATCACATAGAATGGTATTAGGATCATCAATCCTATATGACAAAAAATATAGCCGGATTCGATCAATATAACTAAGCAATAGGTATGGGCTTGACCTTTCTTCAACTTGGACCACCAAATCATTTAAATAACCACGCATAACAAACACCCTCATTACAAACGAATAATAACCTCAGGTTATCCGTAACAAGGTCAATCTGAATAATATACTTTCAAAAACACTAACGCCGTTTCGGCATATAAAGATCCGTCATTGTTCCTAAAAAAGCTTCCGCTGACATCATAACTGTCTCAGACAATGTTGGATGCGGGTGAATAGTATTCGCAATATCCGATGCTGTGCATCCTTTCTCAATAGCCAAAACTAATTCCGCAATCATCTCGCCAGCATTAGGGCCAACAATTCCAGCTCCAAGCAACTTCTCAGTTTTAGGATCAAACAGTAGTTTCGTCATACCCTCGCTACGCCCCATACTCAGCGCACGCCCACAAGCCATCCAAGGAAATGAACCTTTTTCAAAATTAATACTTTGCTCTTGCGCCATATTTTCAGTCAAACCAACCCATGAAATCTCTGGATCGGTATAGGCGACAGATGGAATACATTTAGCTTGATGCGCAACCTTCTCACCGGCAATAATTTCAGCAACCATACACCCTTCATGCACAGCTTTATGTGCTAACATTGGATTACCAATAATATCGCCAATAGCATAAACATTTTCGATATTAGTTTTTAATTGCTCATCAACAGTAATAAATCCGCGCTCATCAACATTAATTCCAGCCTTTTCAGCGGCAATAGACTTACCATTTGGTTTACGTCCTACTGCAACTAAGATTTTATCGAAAACTAACTGCCCTTCTGGTGCATTTTCGCCCTCAAAATCCACATATAAACCATCATCTTTCGCAGTAACAGCTATGACCTTCGTCTTTAACATTATATTGTTAGTTTTCGATTTTAAGCTGCGAGCAAGCGGCTTTACTAAATCTAAATCAGCACCCGGAATTAACTGCTCCATAAATTCAACAATAGTAATTTCACTGCCTAATGCCGCATAAACAGTCGCCATCTCTAACCCAATAATGCCACCACCTATAATTAACATTTTTTTCGGCACTGATTCTAAAGCTAGCGCACCAGTGGAATTAATAATACGCAAGTCATCTGGCATAAACGGCAAACTCACCGGCTCAGAGCCAGCGGCAATTATCGCACGCTCAAACTCAACAACAGTTTCATCCTCGCCTCGCACCGCAATTTTATTCGCCCCGACAAACTCACCAACACCATAAATAACTTCGACCTTGCGACGCTTTGCCAACGTTGCAAGTCCAGCTGTTAACTTACTAACAATGCCATCTTTCCAACTACGTAACTGTTCAATATCAACCTTCGGCTTCGCAAAACTAATACCACACTCAGCACTAGCCTCTGCCTCATTGATAACCCCAGCCGCATGCAACAAGGCTTTCGACGGAATACAACCAACATTCAAGCAAACACCACCTAGACAGGTACCACGCTCGATCAGCACCACCTGCTTCCCAAGGTCAGCCGCCCGAAAAGCCGCTGAATACCCACCAGGACCGCCGCCTAAAACTACCACCTCTGCTTTAACTGTATTCGCCATAACTAACTCCTTTCTTAACATTGCGGGCATTATACATACAGGGTGACCCCATGAGAAATTCCAGCATCCCAAAGCCCCAGCACGCTCGTCATTCCGCGGCTTGACCGCGGAATCCACAAACAACAAAAAATATTGCCTTCTAGCACCAATACACTAAACTTGTACGCTCAAAAAGCGGGTGTAGTCCAATGGTAGAACATCAGCTTCCCAAGCTGAGAATGTGGGTTCGATTCCCATCACCCGCTCCAACTTCACAGGAGAGAGATCATGGGAAAACTACTTCGTATCTTAACCGGCATAATCGTAACCCTTATCGTTCTTATCATTGCCGCCGTAATAATTATTGTAACCTTAGTTAATCCCAATGACTTTAAAGACAAAATTAGCACAGTGGTGCAAAAACAGACTGGCCGCACGCTAGTAATAGACGGTAAAATCCACTGGACCTTTTTCCCCGCACTCGGCTTAAAAGTAAACCGCGTCGACTTTGGTAACGCCCCAGGATTCACCAAAAAATCATTCGCTAAAATTGGCGAAGCAGATGTACGACTACAGCTACTACCACTACTGCATGGCAAAATCCGCGCCGGCAAATTGATCTTAAAAGATGTCACCCTGAATTTAACCAAAAACAAAAACGGCAAAACCAACTGGCAGGATCTAACCAAGAAGAAATCTACGACCAAAGCAGTACCAAAACAACTATCCACCGCAAAACAGCAACCAAAAACAACCTCTAAAAAAGAGATAGCCGTAAAAGCCACACTCTTCACAATATCCGGTGTCGATATTGATAACGCCAACATCTACTGGAACAACAAACAAGAGAAACAAACCGCAGAACTAACAAAACTGAATTTCTCTACCTCCAATATAACCTTCAATCAACCAATAGATGTGCAAACAGACTTTAATTTTCTTACAACAAAACCTAACTACGCAGGACAAATAAAACTCGCCAGCAAAATAACCATTAATGTCGACCCACAGACATTTAAACTAAACAGTATAGATCTTAAAAAGAGTCGCATTGCAGGCGCCATCCAAAAAGATAAAAACAAAAAAATTCCTTTCAATCTAAAAGGCGACTTCAACTACGACCTAACTAAACAACAATTAACTGCAAAGAATTTTACAACCAAAATTAATGATTTCTCTCTCAAAGGACAACTTCTAACTCAAAAGGATCGTTATCAAGGCAGCTTCGTTATCCAAAAGTTCAACGCCAGACCGCTACTGGCCTCTCTAGGCATGACCCCAACCGGCAAAAAAGCCTACCAAGCAGTAGCAGCCAATCTAATGATCAAAGGCCGCGGGCCAGCGTTATCTATACCAGCCCTACAAATAACCTTAGATAACACCACGCTCCACGGCCAAGTATCCGCGCTTAACATCAAGCAGAAGACCTTACGCTACAACCTAAATATCAACCAAATAAACATCAATGACTATCAATTAAAAACCAATAAAAAACCAAACAAACCAACAGCAGCAAAAACCGCCCAAACAAAACAAAAGACAAAGGCAAAGACAAAGACAATAATTCCTGTTCCATACACTCCACCAGCATGGAATAGCAACGGCACTATTAATATAGATAAATTAATTGCTAATAAAATAAACGTAACAAACCTTAAAACTAAAATCATATCTAATAAAGGTCTTATAAATCTCAGCATTCAAAATGCCAACCTTTATCAAGGCACATTAAAAGGCATGATTAAATTAAATCTACAAAAAGCAGTTCCAAGCTTTGCTAGCGTTACTACTTTAACTAATTTAAAAATAGCACCTGCGCTAAAAGAGCTAGCCAATAGCGACAAAATAAGCGGCACAGCAACGTTACATATCTCACTATCTGGTCAAGGCAAAGCTGCAGATGCAATCACAAAGTCCCTCCATGGCGCAGGTAACATCCAAGTGCTTGATGGAACAATTTACGGCTTAGACATCGGCTATGAGCTCCGCCGTGTTGGTGCGCTAGTAAAAGGCAAAACCGTACCTAATAAGCCAAATAATCCACAAACCAAATTTAGTAAACTATCAGGCACCTTCACGATCAAAAGCGGCGTCATCAGTAACAATAACCTCCTAATCGAAGCAACTGACTCAGAGATTTCCGGCCAAGGCACCGCGAATCTAGTGAACAAAAAGCTAAACTACCGGCTACGCGCCATGCATCTAGAAAGCTCAACCCAGGACGGCAAAAAGAGCATCGACAAACAACAGTTCTTCATCCCAATCAGAATAATCGGCACCTTCTCACGCCCAATTCCAATACCGGACTACCAAGCAGTAGTAAAAACCTTCATCAAGCATGCCATAACCAAAGACACTAAGGGGACGATTCAGAACCTACTCCAAGGCAAAAAGATCGACAAGAAATCGACCAAAGCTCTAGGCAAATCCATCAACAAGGCCATAGGGTTCAAAATCTTCAACTGACCCTTGCCATTTTATCTCAAATCAGTATCATTGCAGGACTTCAGGGCACCTCGCCCGAAGTCCTACGCAAGTATGGCCAGATAGCTCAGTCGGTAGAGCAGAGGACTGAAAATCCTCGTGTCGGCAGTTCGATTCTGTCTCTGGGCACCAGCAAAATTAAAGGGGTTAGCTGAAATCAGCTAACCCCTTTTTTGTCTTAGGTAACAGATAGGTAACTTTTGCCTTTAAAAAACAGGACGTATTAAGGCATTCTAAAGGCCCAATCTGGAAACCAGAAGGGCCTTTAGAATGCCTTGAACATGGTGACTTATGAGAAATAGGTATTATGTCCGTTCGCAGT
>JAGLTR010000031.1 GCA_023135155.1 Gammaproteobacteria bacterium | reverse complement strand
CTTCAAAAGTTTCGATTCAGCGGAAACAACAATTGCAGGGATTGAACTGCACCATATGTTGAAAAAAGGCCAAAAAAAATGCAAATGGCCTACCAGTTTTTGAACAATTTTATGCACTCGCAGCATAATTGTATCTAAAAAAAGTGCGTCTACGTTTTTTGTCGGTCTGCAAAATTATTTTCGACAGAACCGTTTTTGTAACCTTGTTGGTCAATGCTCAAAATACCACAATCGGTATCGTTTGCAGCTTGAACGCCACGCGGAATAGCCTTTATCAAGAACGCATCCTCATTAGTATTTGTAATCACAAAATCATAATAAGAAGCATCATTATTTATACGAAGAGTTTTTAACGTTGCGCCCTGGTAGGTGTGATGCTGGTTATAATAGTGCTCCATTTGGGCAGCAATATTGGTCAGCATAACTGTTGCCTGCGCGCGTCGTGTGCGTGTGATGTGATTTTTGTAAGTTGGATAACCGATGCCTGTTAGGATGCCGATTATTGTCATGGTGATTAAGAGCTCGAGTAAGCTAAATGCTCGGTTGCTTTTTTTAGTTTTGTTGCGCATAGTGCGGTTATTATGTCGTTATCTCATGTTTTTGCAATACCGGGTTTGGTGTTTTATTTATGCTTATAACTGAAGAAAATCGTAAATGGTGGGTTGGTGGCTCTGTCGCCTTAGCGCTTGCCATGATTTTTATCGACCAGACTGCGGTTGCGGTTATCTTGCCGCATCTGCATCGCGATCTTGGGTTGTCAGAAATCGGTCAGCAGTGGGTCATTAATTCTTATCTATTAGTTCTAACAGTATTGGCGGCAATAGGTGGTCGCGTTAGTGATATCTGGGGGCATAAGCGCGTCTTTCTAATTGGTATGGTTGGTTTTATTTTAGGTTCGATACTCTGTGCTATTGCTTTGCATCCATGGTCACTTATGTTGGGTCGAGTTGTGCAGGGTGTTTTCGGTGCGCTTTTAACAGCTAATACGGCAGTTCAGATTATTAATATTTTTCCCTACCGCGAGCGCGGTATGGCTATGGGACTTTACGCTGGGGCAGCGACAATTTTTCTAACTGTTGGTCCATTGATTGGTGGTTTTTTTACACAATATTTAAGTTGGCGCTGGGTGTTTCTAGTTAATGTGCCATTTGGGTTGTTGAGTTTCTTTTTGGCGATGCGCACTATTCCAACAGATGTTCATAAGACTGAGAGTAGAGCAATTGATTGGCGTGGATTTTTTGTTTTAGCTATTGCGACAACCTCGTTTATTTTTGCCTTAATGGAAGGTAAGGTATTTGGCTGGAGTTCGTTATTAATTGTTGCGTTATTTGTTATTGCAGCGATTGGTTTCGTAATGTTTTTTATTATTGAAAATCGTGTGTCGGTACCACTGATTAATTTGCGTATTCTTCGCGAAGGTAATTATTTAATATGTACTGTTTTACGTATGTTGATGCAGGTTATGGTAATGGCCCGTGTGTTTTGGGTGCTGTTTTTCCAGTTAGCTTTAGGCGCTGCGCCACTCTTGGCAGGCCTTATGTTAATACCTTCTACCGTGCCGAATTTATTAATTGCCCCTATTGGTGGTAAATTGTTGGATCGTTTCGGCGCGCGTCTACCAGCGATTACTGGGTTTATCTGCACGACTGTGGGCTTGTTTTGGATTGTTATTTTTTGCGGCACGCTAAATTATTGGGATATATTTTTTGGGATTATGTTAACTGGTATTGGGTTGCCATTGATTGGGCCACCATTAATTACAGTTGCTTTATCGGAGGTTGATGCAAAAGAACGTGGGGCCGCTTCCGGTTTTTATAATCAAGCTCGACAGATGGGAGCGACAACGGGCATCGCTCTAGTCGGAGCGATTATTGCTAATGTGGATGCGGCTGTTTTTAAATCTTCATTGAAATCTGCGCAGGTTACGCTTACGAAAATTCCAACCGTTGATACGTTTTTAGCAGGCTCAAAGATAGAATATGCGCATACACTGCAAGTGTCAGCGTCAGTTCTTGATAAAGTTCATCATTTGGCGCAATTGTCTTATATGGTGGCTTTTCGTTATGGCATGTTGGCGACGGGGATAATTTCATTGGTCGGTTTAATTTTGGCATTCTACAAAATCAAAAAGTAACATGTTTGGTTCGTAGAGACGCCCAACCTGGGCGTCTTGAAGTTGTTTTTAAACTCCGCTGCGTAGTATCGCGTATTTTAATATTCTTCCGGGGTATCGCGTCTCCCAAAAAAAAGACGCCCAGGTTGGGCGTCTCTACACGAATATTATTTCGTTGTGATGTTATTTCACGCTATCAATTATTTTCTGCAAAGTATCTTGATCGGTCTGACCGTCAAAAAACTTATACTGTTGTGTTTTGGTGTTACCAATCACAAAAGCAGGTGTACCCATGATTTTAAGATCTTTAGCGATTCCAAAGTTATTTTTTAAAACTTTAGCAACGCTTGGATCTTTCATATCCTTTTGTAATTTCTCAGTATTAATGCCAATTGTTTTGGCGATAGCTACAACATCTTTTTTAGTTAATGGATAACCCTTTTTAGTTAACGCTGCGTGGAATGGTGCATATTTTCCTTGTTGCATGGCAGCAACCGCAGCCTGTGCAGCAAATTGTGAGTTGCCGCCAAAAATTGGCCAGTCAGCATAAATTACTTTTAAATTAGGGTTGGCTTTAATTAAATTTACAATAATTGGTCCCATCGTTTGACAGTGAGGGCATTGGTAATCAAAAAACTCAACTAAAGTAATATTACCTTTTGGGTTGCCAGCAACAGGTTTGCCATCGCTATTAAAAACTTTATCGGCATATTTAGTGATTGCTTGCACGGCTCCTTTTTGAGCTGCGGTTTGTTGTTGTTGCTGTAATGCGCGTGAGGCTTCCACGAGAACTGTTGGGTTGTGTATTAGGTAGCCGTGAATGATGCCTTGAATCTCTTTGATTTGTGATTGGTTAAAAGATTGTGCACTTGCCATGCCGCTTAGGATGAAAGCGCCGCAGAATGCTAGTGTGTATAAAATGTGACGAATTTTCACTATAATGTCTCCCTTGTTTAATTACGAAATTAGCGAGGGCTTAAAATACCATTATGTTAGCTTTACTACAACGGGTTTCACATGCCAAAGTCGAGGTCGCAGACCGAACTATTGGTGCAATAGATCATGGTTTGCTGGTGTTTCTAGCAATCGAGCCTAACGACGATGAAAAGACAGCTGACCGTCTGCTGCATCGAGTATTGGGCTATCGTATATTTAGCGATGCCAATGACAAAATGAATTTCAGTGTGCAAGATGTTAACGGCGGGGTATTAATTGTTTCACAATTTACTTTAGCCGCTGATACAAAAAAGGGTATGCGCCCAAGTTTTACTTCTGCCGCGCCTCCTGAATTAGGCGAGAAACTCTACGATTATTTTGTTAAATGCGCTAAAGAGAAATATTCAAAAATTGCCACCGGCGAGTTTGGTGCGGATATGCAAGTGTCTCTTTGTAATGATGGGCCTGTTACTATTATCTTATAATTAAGCCACCAAGGCTTGGTGGTACGCCCTGGCGCATGGGGTTTGAGGGGCGTCTTGAGAATCTGGCATAGGTAGCGTCGCTACTTATTTTAATTTGACTTTAGAGGAGAGGCGGGTATAGTTTGTATAACAATAACCAGCCGCTCGACAATGTTATGACAGAACCATTAGATCGCATAGCTGATATTATAGTTGGATATCAGGCAAAGAGCCGTCTTCAGGAGAAGCAAGATGGTTTGTTTCGTATTATTCAGGGCAAAGATTTTCAAGGTGCAAGTTGGTTAAAAGCAGACACTTTATTATCGTTTGCCCCAGAAAGAAATCCTGCTCCTTACGTAGTTCATGAGCGAGACGTGCTTTTTCAGGCGCGAGGAACTGAGCATTTTGCATACTGCCTTGAAAAGGAGCTAGTAAACACGCTTGCCTCTTCATCATTTTATATTGTTAGATTAAAGACAGAGAAGGTGATGCCTCAGTATTTAGCCTGGTGGTTAAATCAAAAAGTAGCTCAAGCATATTTTAATGTTCATGCCAGTAGTACGGCAATATCATTTATATCAAAACATGTTCTTTTGCAGCTAGAGTTGGAAATGCCGGCGATTATTACTCAGAAGAAAATTTGCCAAGCTATCAAATTATGGCAACAAGAAAAAAATTTGCGCAATGAGCTAGCAAAAAAACGTTCGCGATTAATTAATGAGCTGTGCTTGAATGCAGCTCAACAACAGGAGAGATATAGAAAATGAACGCCAATGTTTCACAAAAAGAAATTAACGATATAGTTTGGCGCGCTTGCGATACATTTCGTGGTGCAGTTGATCCGGCGGAATATAAGAACTATATTCTAACGATGTTATTTATTAAATATGTAAGTGATCTTTGGTTGGATAAATTTGACGAATACGATAAAAAATATAATGGCGACAAAACCCGTATTGAGCGGGCTTTAGCACGCGAACGTTTTATTGTGCCCAGTGAAGCAACGTTTGCTTACCTTTATGGTAGCCGTGATATGACTAATATTGGGGAAATCATCAATATTGCTTTAGAAAAAATTGAAGATGCCAATAAAATAAAGCTCGAAAATGTGTTTCGAAATATCGATTTTAATAGTGAAAGCGCCCTTGGTCAGGCTAAAGAACGTAATCGTCGCCTAAAAAATCTATTAGAAGATTTCGCAGATCCTAGGCTTGATTTAAGACCTTCGCGAATTGGTAGCCGCGATGTTATTGGCGACGTATATGAGTATTTAATTGCCCGTTTTGCTGCAGGTGCTGGCAAAAAAGCTGGTGAGTTTTACACCCCTCCAGAGGTTTCTACGTTACTTGCTAAATTAGTTGATGCGAAAGAGGGTGATCGTATTTGTGATCCTGCATGTGGTTCAGGTTCGCTGTTAATTAAGGTGGCTCAACAAATAGGCAGTGATAATTTTGCGTTGTTTGGGCAGGAATCTAATGGTTCCACTTGGTCGCTGTGTCGCATGAATATGTTTCTTCATGGCAAAGACTCCGCCCAAATTGAATGGTGCGATACGATTAATAATCCGAAGCTTATACAAGATGATGATCTTATGCGTTTTGATATCGTTGTTGCGAACCCACCATTTTCATTGGATAAGTGGGGGCACGAAGATGCTGGCAGTGATAAATGGAACCGTTTTTGGCGTGGAATTCCGCCTAAAAGTCGCGGTGACTATGCTTTTATTTCACACATGGTAGAAATAGCTCTCGAAGGAGAGGGTAAAATTGGCGTAATTATTCCGCATGGGGTGCTATTTAGAAGTGGAGCTGAAAGCATTATCCGGCGTAAATTTATCGAGGATAATATTTTAGAAGCAGTTATTGGATTGCCGGCGCAATTGTTTTATGGCACAGGGATTCCAGCTGCAATTATGATTTTCAATAAAGCTAGAAAACCGTGGGACAAAGCAAAAAACAAGCGCGATAAGCATGTGTTATTTATCGATGCTAGTCGAGAGTTTGCGGATGGTAAGCAACAAAATCGGTTAAGAGAATGCGATATCGAGAAAGTTGCCGCAACTTTTAAAGATTTTAAGGAAATTGAGAAATATTCACACCTCGCAACACTAGAAGAAATAAAGGAAGCTGAGTTTAACTTAAATATTCCGCGATATGTTGATACATTTGTAGAAGAGGAAGACGTTGATATTCCGGCCACCCAAAAAGAAATTAAAGTTATTGAAGCAGAGCTTGCAAAAACGCAAAAGGAGCTTGATAAATATTTGGGCGAACTGGGGTTGTAAAATATTTTTTATAGATATTGAGGTGAAAAATGAATGAGTTAGAAGAGCGGCATTATAAAAATTTTGAGCAAATAAAAAGCACTAATGAGTCTGACCAGGATTTTTGGCATGCTCGAGATTTGCAAATAATTTTAGAATATGCAGAATGGCGCAACTTTTGTAAGGTTATTGAGAAAGCAAAAACCGTCTGTGTCAAGTCTGGTTTTGCTGTCAATGACCATTTTGTTGAGTTCAACAAAATGGTCGATCTAGGGTCGCGTTCCCAACGACAGATTGAGGATGTTAAGCTCTCTCGCTACGCCTGTTATCTTATTGTCCAAAATGGCGATCCTTCTAAGCCCGTGATTGCTAATGGTCAAACCTATTTTGCGATTCAAACCAGAAGGCAGGAACTTTCTGATAATGAAGCGTTTAGAAATTTAGGAGAAGATGAACAAAGATTGTTTTTGCGAAATGAGATGAAAGCGCATAACAAGTTATTAGTAGAAACGGCTTCAGTTGCAGGCGTAAAAACGAATCTAGATTTTGCTGTTTTTCAAAACCATGGTTATAAAGGTCTTTATGGTGGCCTTGATGCTCAAGCAATTCATCAACGAAAAGAATTAAAGAAGAGCCAAAAGATTCTTGATCATATGGGCTCAACAGAATTAGCTGCTAACTTATTTCGTGCAACACAAACAGAAGAAAAGCTTAAGCGCGATAAAGTTAGCGGCAAAAAGAATGCCAATCAAACACATTTTGAGGTGGGAGCTAAAGTAAGAGATACGATAAAAGAACTTGGTGGCATCATGCCAGAAGATTTGCAAAAGCCAGATAGAAGTATTAAGCAACTAGTTAATAAGCAACAGAAAAAGTTAGTTGGTAAGGAAGAAAACAAGAAATAAGATTGTCGCATCGTTGATACGACAATTCAAGTGAAGCTATTTTTGGAATAAAAATATGAGTAAACGAAACGAAAACAGACCGGGGTATAAGAAGACCAAAATTGGGTGGATGCCGGAGGAGTGGGATGTATGTGGCTTTGGAAATATTGCAACGCTATGTAAAGAAAAAATTAATCCTAAAAAAACAAAGCAAAACATTCCATGCGTTGAATTAGAGCACATTGAACAACGTACTGGTAATATTCTTGGAAATGTTGATCTAAACAATCAAAGTAGCCAAAAAAGTCTTTTTAAAAAAGATAATGTGCTTTTTGGGAAATTACGCCCATATTTAAGAAAATATGCATATTGTTCATTTGATGGGGCATGTTCAACAGAAATTTGGGTGCTAAAAAATACCGCTCAAGTTTGCTCTAAATTTTTGTTTCTACTTATACAAACTGATGGCTTTATAACCGTAGCAAATAAAACGTCAGGGACAAAAATGCCTCGTGCTGATTGGAAAAGCATGGCTGATTATCTTGTGGCAATACCACCAACATATGAATAACAAAAAATAGCGGAGATTTTATCTGCTTGGGATCTGGCAATTACGCAAATTAAAAAACTAATTGCAGCTAAGCAAAATCTGAAAAAAGGTCTAATGCAGCAGCTGCTAACCGGCCGCATGCGATTTCCTGAGTTTGGTGAGTCAGCAGCAGATAAGGGTGAGCTGCCAAAGGAGTGGAAAATCAAGAGTCTTGATTTGTTTGGTTCATTTTTAAGGGGAAAAGGGATTTCCAATAGTGAAAAAACAGAAACAGGCATTCCTTGCATCACTTATGGAGAGATTTATACAAGACATGAGTTTGTTATAAAAAATTTCTATTCTTTTATTGATAATAGTACAGCGCGAAAAAGCCAGCGAATCAAGAGAAATGATATTCTTTTCGCCGGTTCTGGTGAAACTTTGGATGAAATTGGGCGGTGTGTAGCTCATACAAAGGATATAGAGGCATATGCTGGAGGTGATATTGTAATTTTTCGTCCCAAAGGCGTTAATCCGCTCTATTTATCATACTCATTGAACAGCGAGTTGTTAATCAGACAGAAAAGAAAATTAGGGCAAGGTCACTCGGTTGTTCATATATATTCTGCCGTACTAAAAACATTACAAGTGCCATTACCTTCTTTCGAGGAGCAACACTGTGTCGCCACAATCCTTTCCTCCTGTGGCCAAGAAATTGATCTGCTGTTTGGGAAAGAAATTGCGTTTCGCGAGCAAAAAAAAGGGCTAATGCAAAAATTACTAACTGGCGAAGTAAGAGCTCAAGTTATGGGGGATGGCAGTTATGACTGATATTGTTAATATTTATTGTGACGAAAGTTGTCATTTAGAACATGATAGTCAAGTGGCGATGTCTTTGGGGGCATTAATATGCGATAAGAGCAGGACAAAAGAATATAATGGCGCAATCGCCAGGCTGAAAAAAAAGCACAATCTTTCAAAATTTTTCGAAATAAAGTGGAATAAGGTATCTAATTCGAAGTTGATATTTTACTTAGAATTAATTAATTTCTTTTTTGATGAAGATGTTCGTTTTAGGGGTTGGATCGTGCCGGACAAGACCATGCTTTCTCACGATAAACATCAACAGTCGCACGATGATTGGTATTATAAGATGTATTTTTATTTGCTCAGGAACATTATAAGCATTAACCATAATTACCATATTTATTTGGACATTAAAGATACCAAAAGTAGGTATAAGGTTAGAAGGCTGAGGGAAATACTGTCCAATGCAAAATATGATTTTCAGCGAAGCATTGTTGAAAAAATTCAGCATATTCATTCGCACGATGTTGGTTTGTTGCAATTAGCAGATTTGCTGGTAGGGGCGCTTTCGTACCACCATAGGGGTTTGAAAACAAGTTCAGCGAAAAATGCAATAGTTGAGCTGATAAAAAAAAGAAGTGGGTTTTCCTTAGAAAAGAATACGTTGCCCTCAGAAAAGAAGTTTAATATTTGTGTTTGGCAAATGCATGGCGAGGACTTCTAGTATGCCGACTTGGTTGCCAGAGAAATTTAATGTAAGTCCGTGGACTGAAAAAACTTACGAGAATTTATATGAAATTTTTTGCGAAAATATCAGGGACTGTGGTTTGCGGTGCGGCAAATCCCATATTTACATTTGTCAGAACAAAACGGATGGAAAGGAAGATATTTTTTGGCATCTAACGACGAGAAAAAATGCGAGCCAAAAAATTCCTCGACGAAAGAAAAAGTTTTATAAAGCTGAATCAAGCGAAGCAAGAACACAAAGACTGCCTGATCTTAGGAGATGTGAACGATTGCCTTGGGTTAAACCAATTGTTGAAAATCATTCTGATGATAAAGTAATTTCGTGGTTTTACCGCGAAGGTGATGGAGTAATAAAGCTGTATTTATGGTTAGAGAAGCATAATCATGTTGTGATTATGAAAAAAACAAAAGCTAAACTGCGCCTTATTACTGCCTTTTATGTGGATAAAGAATACGCCAAGAATAGATTGAGGAAAAAACATAAAGCCAGGCTAAAAACAAAAGAGCTCGCTCAGACGGCGAGCCCATCTCCTTCGACTCTTACACCAGTTAAGGATGGTCGTTGAGTGGTGTGATTGTAACAACTTTGTGCTAATAAGCAAATAGAGCATTGCTTGAGGATAAATAAATGATTAAAACTCCAGACCTGCGAGAAGCGCCGGTTTCTCAAGTTCCAGCTTTGCAGTTATTGCAGAGGCTGGGTTGGAAATATTTGTCTCCTGAAGAAGCTTTAAAGTTGCGTGGCGGTAAGTTAGCTAATGTTTTGTTAGAAGATGTTTTGATTGCGTGGTTGCGAGAGAATAACCATGTTAAATATAAAGACAGAAAACTCCAATTCACGGAGAGTAATATATTTAGTGCGCTGCAAGAGCTAAAGACTATGCCTTTTGATGGTTTGATTAGAACCAACGAAAAAATTTATGATCTTCTGTGTTTCGGGAAAAGTCTGACTCAAATTATTGATGGCGATAAGAAAAGTTTTGCTTTGAACTATATTGATTGGTTGCATCCCGAGAATAATGTTTTTCATGTAACGGAAGAGTTTGAGGTGGCGCGGGTTGGTAGTTATAAAACACGGCGACCTGATATTGTTTTATTTGTAAATGGTATTCCTTTGGGTGTGGTTGAGTGCAAATCACCGGCGATTAAGGATCCTATAAAGGAGGCTGTTTCACAGCAGCTTCGCAATCAAAAAAGCGATCAGATTCCAAACTTATTTGTTTATTCCCAGTTGTTAATGGCGATTTCAAAAAATGATGCGAAATATGCAACGACAGGAAGCCACGCAAAATTCTGGTCAATATGGCGAGAGCATAATGAGAATATCGATGATGAATTGCAGGGGTTAGTAAACACGCAATTGACGGATGATCAGGTAGATCAAATACATGCTAATGTCTTACAAATTCGGCAACCAAAACCGTCATATAATGCTCTGCAGCGTCAAATCACCGCGCAGGATAGAGCTATATTCTCATTATGTCGCCCGCACAGGTTATTAGAATTGATTTATTTTTTTACCATTTATGATGCTGGCGAGAAAAAAATAGCTAGGTACCAGCAATATTTCTGCGTCAAAAAAATTATGGAGCGTATACATACAAGAGATCATGAAGGCAGGCGTCAAGGCGGCGTGGTATGGCATACTCAAGGCAGCGGTAAATCGTTGACTATGGTAATGCTTGCGAAACTAATTGTATTTTCTGCCAATATTCCTGATGAAAAAATTGTTTTAGTAACAGATCGTATCGACCTGGATAAGCAAATTAGAGATACTTTTCGTGATTGTGAGGTAGAGGTTGAAAGAGCAAATACTGGCAGGGAGCTTGCTGAGTTGTTGCAGGGGACAAAGCAGCGGGTTATTACCACTGTTATTAATAAATTCGAGGCGGCAATTGGGCGTCATGCCATGCAAAATAGTTCTGATAACATATTTGTGTTGGTTGATGAGGGCCATCGAACTAATTATGGAAAATTCCATGCCAATATGCGGCGTGTATTGCCGAAAGCCTGTTACATAGGGTTTACTGGAACACCAGTAATGAAAAAAAACAAAAATACCATTGAAAAGTTTGGCGGGTTAATTGATGCATATACTATTGATCAAGCCGTTGAAGACAAGGCGGTTGTACCTCTGCTTTATGAAGGGCGCCATGTAGAACAGTATGTCGACGCGAAGGGGATCGATGCCTGGTTTGATAAGATCACCAAGAATCTTTCTAAAGAACAGGTTCTTAATTTAAAAAAGAAATTCTCAACTACTGATCAGCTCAATAAAACAGAGCAAAAAGTAAAAGCTATTGCGTGGGATATTGGCGAACACTTTAGCTCTAATTGGCAAGGTGAAGGCGTCAAGGGGCAGTTGGTGACACCTAGTAAGGCAACAGCCCTATTGTATAAAAAATACTTGGATGAGTTTGGGCAAGTTTCATCCGAGGTGCTAGTTTCGCCTCCAGATGAGCGCGAGGGTGAGGAAGATATATATGCAGAAAACACTCAGCCAATACAGCGTTTCTGGAAAGCCATGATGGAGAAGTATGGTAATAAGAACAAATATGACGAGCAAGTTCTTAATGCGTTTAAAAACTCAGAACATCCTGAAATTATTATTGTGGTAGATAAATTGTTGACGGGCTTTAATGCCCCGCGTAATACTATTATGTATCTTACGCGGAAATTAAAGGATCACACCTTGTTGCAAGCAATTGCTAGAGTTAACCGACTTAATGATGGTAAAGATTACGGTTATATTATCGATTATAGAGGCGTGTTAGAAAACCTTGATCATGCTCTGGATCTTTATAGCAAATTGCCAGAATTTAATTATGAAGATCTTGCCGGCGTTTTAAAGGATGTCAAGACTGAGATAGATACTTTGGCGCAAAAGCATTCATCCTTATGGAATATATTTAAGACCGTCAGGAATAAGCATGATGCAGAAGAGTATGAGCGGCTTCTTGCTGATGAAGAGTTGCGGGCTAAATTCTATGAACGTTTGTCGGCTTACGCAAAAACTATGGCGATTGCAATGGCGAGTGTTCGATTTTATGAGGAAACTTCTGCCGACAAAGTTCAGAAATACCGTGCTGATCTGCGATTTTTCTCGAAACTGAGAATGGTGGTGCGTAGACGTTATGCGGAAGTAATTGATTTTGGAGAGTTTGAGCCCAAAATACAAAAATTATTAGATACGCATGTGGGAACAGGAGTGGTGGAGAAAATAACTCCTCTTGTGAATATTTTTGAGAAAGATGCTTTTGCTGCTGAAGTAGAAAAATTATCAAGTGATTCTGCTAAAGCAGACACGATTGCTCATCGAACAATGCGTACAATTCATGAGCGTATGCAAGAGGATCCAGTTTTTTACAAGAGATTTTCTGAGATACTAAAGCAGGTTATCAAGGCTTTTCATGAAGGGAGGATTCAGGAAAATGAGTATTTAAATAACTCTAGAAAAACAATGTTTTCTGTCATCAATAGAACAGGAGATGATATCCCTGATAAACTTATTAATCATGATCTTGCTAAGGCTTATTTCGGCATTCTCAAAGAAATGTTTCTTAAGAATAATGTTGAGACGGACGGACTAGAGGGATTGCTTGCAGATGCCGCGTTAGGCATTGATACAGTGATTCAAAAAAACAGCATTGTAAGTTGGGCAAATAATCCTGATGTGCAAAACCATATGAGAAATGAAATAGAAGATATTTTGTTCGATGTTAAGGGCCGTATTGTTTTTGAGGTATCACTTGAGGAGATAGATGCAATTATTGAGAGGAGTATTAATGTCGCTAAAAATAGGCATGCAAAATCATGCAGCTAAATGTAGATTATGGCAAACGACAATTTATTGTTGAGATAAAAGAGAGTGCAGGCAAAAATCTTTCTATAACTGTTTATCCTGATCTTAGAGTCGTTGCTAAAGTACCCAAGGGCCAAGATAAACAAGTTGTCGAACAGCGGTTACAGAAGCGGGCGACATGGATTTCAAAGCAGCTTGATTATTTTTCTGCTTTTCATCCATTAGTCACTGAGCGCAAATATGTTAGTGGTGAGACGCACTATTATCTTGGACGCCAATATCGCTTAAGAATAACCAGGGCGACAAGACCCGAAGTGAAATTAAAAGGCGGGTTTTTTATGGTAGGGTTGCCGGAGCCTGATAATGGAATGCTGGCGAAAAAGCATATGCAAATTTGGTATGCTAGACATGCCGCTATTATTTTGCATAAGTATATTGCTCAATACATGTCTCGGTTTATTAGGCTTGGAGCTAAGGAGCCGACTGTAAAAATAAGAATGATGGAAAAAAGATGGGCGAGTTGTAATAACGATGGGGTTATAGTTTTTAATTTAGATTTAATTAAGGCTCCTGTATATTGTGTTGAGTATGTTGTTGTGCATGAATTGTGTCACTTGATATGTGATAGGCACAATGCATATTTTTATCGTTTGTTAGAGAAGATGGCTCCCAATTGGAAAAAATGCAAAGAGCGGTTAGAGGCGTCGGTTATTTAGTATGATTAATGGCGCTTGGGAAGTGAGTTGTGTGAATTGCGGTACTTTTTGCTGGTAATGGAGGTGGCTTATTCAATATAAGAACGCATTTTTTGCATTGCCTGTTTTTCTAGTTGGCGAATGCGTTCAGCGGAGACGTTATATTTTGCTGCCAGATTATGCAGCGTGGTTTTCTTTTCAGTTAACCAGCGCGATTGCAGAATATCGATGCTGCGTGCATCGAGTTTTGTGAGAGCTAGTTTTAATTTTTGCGTTTGATCGTTTTGGAAGTTGTTATTTTCTAAGAGCAGCGCAGGATCTGAAGTTTTATCTTCAAGATAGTTTGCTGGTGCGAAGGTGTCTTCATCGCCTACGGGGCTATCAAACGCTTCATCATAGTTATTTAAGCGTGCTTCCATAGTGAGCACCTCTTTGGTGCTTACGTTCAGCGTTTTGGCAATATCCTCAACTTCAGCTTTGGTGTTCCAGCCAAGGCGTTTGGACATTTTGCGTAGATTGAAGAATAGTTTGCGTTGCGCCTTAGTGGTGGCCACTTTAACGATACGCCAGTTCTTGAGGACGAATTCGTGGATTTCAGCTTTGATCCAATGCACAGCAAAAGAGACCAAACGAACACCAACTGAGGGGTCAAAGCGTTTAACGGCTTTCATAAGGCCAATAGTGCCTTCTTGAATGAGATCAGCTTGCGCGAGACCATAGCCAGCATAACCGCGAGCCACTTTTACGACGAAGCGTAGGTGTGACATGACGAGTTTACGAGCAGCCTCTATGTCATCAAATTTCTGTAGTCTTGCAGCTAAGTCTTGCTCTTCTTCGAGAGTAAGCATCGGCGCTTGGTTCACCCAATAGATATAGGAGTCAAGGCTGCCAATAGGCATGCTCAGTTCACGAAGTTGTAGCTCTTTAGTCATAATTTCTCCACTCGAATTGTATATTTTAGCACTCTTTTTGGGAGAGTGCTAAGTCTAGTAGTGAATTTTTTGGGGATAATAAGGGTCGTAGA
>JAGLTR010000030.1 GCA_023135155.1 Gammaproteobacteria bacterium | reverse complement strand
CGTCAGCGTTATTCCACAGACTCTTTGGCTAGGTAGATGATTTCTCTTGATTAGATGCTTATGAACTTTAGTGTTATCTGTCTATGTAATACCAAATAATTTTTGTATACTGCAGCTACTGAACTATCTTCATAAGGACTCTTTATATCATGATAACAGCGGACGTATTGATTAAATCTCTCGAGTACCATGGCGTTGAATACATTTTTGGTTATCCTGGCGCCTCTATTCTTCCTATTTTAGATGCTTTAATAGATTCAAAGATTAAATTTATTCTAACGCGGCATGAGCAGGCCGCAACGCACGCTGCCGATGGTTATGCGCGCGCGACTGGTAAGGTAGGGGTTGTGCTCGTCACAAGCGGACCAGGTGTTGCCAATACAGTTTGCGGTATTATGACGGCCAAAATGGACTCTGTTCCTTTAGTGATTCTTTGTGGGCAGACGGCAATAGCGAATTTAGGCACTGATGCTTTTCAAGAAACTGATGCGTTAGGGTTGACGATTGCAGTTTGTAAGCATAGTTACCAATTAAAACAGCCTGATGATATTGGTTGGATTCTCGATGAAGCATTGCATATAGCAACCACAGGCCGACCTGGGCCAGTATTACTCGATTTGCCGAATGATCTCCTTACCGCTACTAGTCACGCGAAAATCAAAAATTCGCTCAAACTGCCGGGCTATAACCTCAAGTATACGCACACCAAAAAACAGTTAGAAGTTTTAGCTAAATTAATAAATCACGCGACAAAACCACTGCTGCTTATTGGGCAAGGTGCAAAAATTGCTAATGCGGCAACAGAAGTAAAACAGTTAGCACATAAAATAAATGCACCTGTAATAAATACATTGTTAGGCAAGGGTGTGTTTTCTGAATATGATGATTTATCGTTGGGGTTGGTGGGCATGTTTGGAACAGAATATGCTAATAAAGCCGTGGCTCAATGTGATGTATTGATCGCTATCGGTTGTAGATTTTCTAATAGAATTACCATGCAAATGGAAAATTTCGCGCAGCAAGCGCAAGTTATTCAAATAGATATTGACCCAACTGAGATTGATAAAAATATTCAGACAGCTGCGCATGTTATTGGAGATGCGAAAGAGGTTTTAACTGAGCTTTTACCAATGATTCAGTCTGTTTCTCATCCTGCCTGGCTCAATGAGATTGGATCATATGTATCTAAATGCGCGTTGCATTTTGACAAACGCGGGGCGTTAAAAGTGCCGCTTATTATTACCGAGTTAAACCATTTGACTCAGGGTAGAATCACTATGGTTAGTGATGTCGGCCAGCATCAGATGTGGGCTGCGCAGTTTTATCGCGCTCTTAAAGGTAGTTCATGGTTGACTTCAGGTGGTGCCGGAACAATGGGTTATGCCTTGCCGGCAGCAATAGGGGCGCAACTTGGTCGACCGGATGAAAAAGTTGCCGCAATTATTGGTGATGGTGGTTTTCAAATGACCATGGCTGAGCTGGCGACTGCTGCTACGTATAAATTGCCAATAAAAATATTTGTTATGGAAAATTGTTATCTTGGTTTAGTGCGCCAAGCACAGGAATTCCGCGAGAAAAATCGCCTGTTTGCAGTCTTATTAAAAAACAATCCAGTGTTTCATAAACTTGCTAAAACTTATCGTATTAAGTCATTTTATTTAGACCGCCATAGTGATCTTCGTAAGATAATAAAAAAAGCATTGGCGTATAATAAAGGACCCTGTTTAATTCATGCTAAAGTTGCGTGTGAGAATGATGTGGCATCAACGCTATTTAAACACAGAATATTATCGAAAATAAAATTACCACGGAGACGAAAATAGCATGGTAGCATATAAATTAACTATTCAGGCCGTTAACGTCCCCGGAGTTCTTGTTAGAATTACGCTTATCCTCGTTCGATATGGTTATAACATAGAGTCGCTTGTGGCAACAAAATCTCGCAATAATGAGCAAGAGAGTAAGATAGTGATCGAGGTTACCGGCAGTTCTGAGACGTTACCATTAACCATAAAGCAGATTGATAAATTAATTGATGTGGTTAAGATTAGCTCATCTAATTTATGACAACGTTATGGCCGCACTGTTTGTGTTTCACTAATTTCGGGTAAGTTCGATGCGGCAATAGCCAAATAAGACTCATCAGATGCTATTTGCAGATACATTGTTTTTGCTAAGCTCAAAGACGCTATTAATTCCTTGCTACGTTTATTTATTTCCTTCGCATCATTTTCGTAAGTTAGTAGTGTATTAACAGGCGTCTTTGAGAATATGTTTTTAGCTGATGATGAAAACTTTATGCGCATTTCTAGTCTTTGTTGTATTGATAATAAGGTTAGTTTTAATTTAGGGGCTCTGTTTTCATATGCATCCAATAATTGTAAATCGGCAAGGTAAATATGATAGTTATTAGGGTGCCGAGTCTTTGCCAGGTTGAGGCAGATTGTTGCGAGTTTAAAATAATTGCATATGGTTTGATCTTCAGCAAGACGGTTAATTTTCTTTTTGAAGCTATTGGCTTTATTTAGTAGAAACGTTAGTTGATTTTCATCCTCCATGGTTTTTGCTTTTTCGGTGATTGTATTTACTGTTTCTTGAAATATATCAGGTGTTAATATGTCAATATCTCTTTGGAACATGGTGTGTCGCTGAGCGTCAAGCATACTACCGACTCTAAATTTCTGAGCTTTAGCTTTACCTTTACCTTTATTCTTTCCCATAACTACCTCATTATTATCTAGTTTATTTAGATATGATATATGGCTTCTCCTTGTAGGGTAAGGGTGTGAGGTTGGTGACTGTAATGGATGGGTTTGGCGCGAAATTTGTATTACAACGCTGATTTAGGGTGTGATATACTCGCTAGCTATGGCTCAGGACGTATCACCAGTTGAGATTGTTAATCAGGAACTCTCCCGTTTCATGTCTAATTTTTATCGTGATCGCTTTCGTCTGTGTGTTCGTTGGTTGTTTATCTTGATTTTGGTTAATTTTGTTTTGGCAGGTGTGATGTTTTATCTTTATACCGTTCTGCCTAAAGTGCCTTCTAAATTTTATGCCTCGAATATGTACAACGGTGTGATCACAGAGATGCATCCGCTAAGTGCGCCTGTTGTGGAGCCGAAAAAGTTGCTCTCCTGGGCCGGTCAACTGGTCACTAATAGCTTTACCTTTAATTTCGCGAATTATCGCGATAACTTTAATGAGATTAAGTCCTCATATACTAATCCGGGTTGGCAGAGTTATAGAAATGCGCTTGATACTAGCGGCATCTTCAATACGGTTGTTAATAATAATCTATTTGTTGCAGCGACAGTTATAGGTAATCCAATATTGCGTAATGACGGTGTGCGTGATGGGCATTATGCTTGGGTAGTTCGTATACCACTGCTATTAACATTTAAGGCAAATATAGCAGGTGGTCAGCAAACAAATGCATTCCCCCAAAAGAAAATTACGGTTGATGCGATAATCGATCGTATTCCAAATTTGGATAACCCAGAAGAGATAGCGATTAGCAACATTACAGTGTTATAAAAGTGATTAGATTAATACTATTAGTTTTTACGCCTGTTTTAAGTCTCATTATATTTACATTGGGCAGCGGTCTTTTAACGACGCTTTTAACCGTACGTTTGCATATGGGCGGAGGCGGACCATGGATTGTTGGATTGTTAACAGCGGTTTATTATCTAGGCTTAGTTCTCGGTTCATTTTTAATCGGCAATATGATCAAACGGGTGGGACATATCCGTGTTTATGCTGCTTGCGGTTCTATTTTAGCTGTAGCGACGATATTGCAGGGAATGTTTGCTAATGACGTCACCTGGTTGGTTTTAAGGTTTTTTGCTGGTTATTGCACGGCTGGGATTTATGTGGCAATCGAGAGCTGGCTTTTAGTGGTGAGTCCTGAGAAACGGCGTGGACAGGTTTTATCTATATACATGGTCTCTTTTTATGCAGCATTAGCTGGAGGGCAGTTTTTCTTAAATGCCAGTAACCCGGCGACAATTATCCCATTTGCAATTGTAACGATGCTTTTTTCCTTATCAGTTGTACCTTTGTCAATGACACGCGCAACTTGTCCAGCTAACGAGGATATTTCTGCATTGAGTTTGCGCAAGTTATATAGGATTTCACCTTCTGGTGTGATTGGTTGCGTTGCTGGCGGTTTAATAACTAGTGTGGTTTACGGTGTTATGCCATTGTTTGTGGCGCAGATGAATTTTTCTACCTCCTTTGTGGCAACAATCATGGCCACAACCATCTTTGGAGCGATGTTCATTCAATACCCAGTTGGACGTTTGTCGGATTTTATTGAGCGACGCAAAGTGTTAACTTTTATGAGTTTTACTACCTTAATTGTTTGTGTAGTGCTAATGATTGTTTCGCGCTTTGAACTACTGTTTGTAGTGATGGCTTTTATTTTTGGAGGTGTGTCCTTTACAATTTATCCGCTGAGTATTAACCATGCGTGCGATTACCTCGAGGGACGAGATATTGTTGCAGCGACCCAAGGCTTGTTGTTTGCAAATGGTGTCGGTTCAATTATCGGTCCGTTGCTCGTTCCGGAATTTATTCATGTTTTGGGGCCATTAGGACTGTTTGTTTATTTCGGACTTATCGCTGGCTTACTGGGCATCTTTTTCTCATGGCGCCGCACACAGAAATCCAGCACGCCGCTCGAAGAGCAGCAGGATTATGTTTCTGTGCCGCGTACCCCTGTTGCAACTGAGCTGGATCCACGTGCTGAAGAGTGATTCTCATATGAATGCGCTGGTGTTTTAGGTGTTTTGTTTGTTTCTGAGTTTATTAGATTCACTGGGACTGTTTATTCTTATATTGACTTATAGCGGTTTAGGTAAAGCAAAAATCACCGTATTTGATACGGTAAGTTATAAAGAAAAGGCCAAATAATGCAAAAACAATGAATTTCTAGAGGTTTTCTTAAGTATTTCTTAATGTTTATAGATTACTATCATATTATTAATATTATGTAGAGGATCATAAAAATGAAAATAAACATGGAGGCTGTTGATAAACAACAGGAGGAACGCAGTGACCCTTTGCATGGTGAGATCATTACTAATGGTTATCAATTAGCGCAAGTTTTAGGTGCGTTAAAAGGTGACCAAAAGAGCTTGGTGTTAGGAGCGGTAAAGGGAAAGTTGAGTGAGATTATTGTCAATTACGCTCAGTTACTAGCAGTTTTGGGTGCGTTAAAAGATGACCAAAATGTCTTGGTGTTAGAAGAGTTAATGGATGCTTTGAGTGAGATTATTGTATCAGCGCAAGTTTTGGGCGCGTTAGAAGATGACCAGCAAAAGATGCCGGTAGAGGAAAGTTTGAGTGAGGCCATTGTCAATTGCCCTCAGTTACTGCAAGTTTTGGGTGCGTTAAAAAATGATCTGCAAAAGATGTTGGTGTTATGTGGGTTAGAGGGAAGTTTGAGTGAGATCATTGTCAATTACCCTCAGTTACTGCAAGTTTTGGGCGCGTTAGAAAATGACCAGCAAAAGGGCTTGGTGTTAGGAGCGGTAAAGGGAAAGTTGAGTGAGATTATTGTTGATGTTAGTGGTCATCAATTAGCATATGTTTTGGGCGTGTTAAAAGATGAGCAGCAAAAGTGGTTGGTGTTAGAAGCGGCTAGGAGAAGTTTGAGTAAGATTATTGTTGATGGTCATCAATTAGCAAATGTTTTGGGTGCGTTAAAAAATGACCTGCAAAAGGGGTTAGTGTTAGGCGAGTTAAAGGAAAGTTTGCGAACAATCATTAGCAATTGCCCTCAGTTACCGGAAGTTTTGGGCGCGTTAAAAAATGACCTGCAAAAGGTGTTTGTGTTAGGCGAGTTAAAGGGAAGATTGAGTGAGATTATTGTTAATGATCGTCAATTAGAGCAAGTTTTGAGTCTATTAAGTGATGCTCAAAAGGATATGGTGTTGGCAGAGGTTCCAGATAATCTGAAGGGTTTGCAAGCAAACTACCCTCAGTCAAAGCAGAAAGCGTTGGAACCTGTATCACCATTAGTAACACAAGTTGGGATATTTCGAGATAGTAAAAAGCCGCCGACACAAGAGCAGCATGGCAATTCCGGGTTAAGCAACAACCCGTGCTGAAGAGTGATTCTCATATGAATGCGTTGGTGTTTTAGGTGTTTTGTTTGTT
>JAGLTR010000003.1 GCA_023135155.1 Gammaproteobacteria bacterium | reverse complement strand
ATGGTTATGGTTATCGGTTTGCCGAGAAACTTCTTGAGCTCTATGTTGTGATTTTTACAAAGAACAGTGAGCCGAAAGCAAAAGGGTGCTGAGATGTAATCTTCACCGTCCAATTCTACTGGCAACAGCTTGTCACTTATTGCGGGTAGGTCTACTGTTAAGAGGCGCTTTGCTGTTGGCATCTTTGTTCCTTGCTAGATTAATGAGAATGTTATGCTAAACGGTAGCAGAATTGGCAAACTGGTCAATACCGTAGTTTTTAGATTGCTTAATCTTGTTATTTCAAAAACATGTGCTAAGCTTTCCTTAAGGAAGTCATAATGTTGTGTTAATCAAGGCGTAATGTTGGGTTAAGGTTGTTGAGGGAATTTGTTGTATATAGATGAGGCGTGGTAGTGGCTATTAGTTTATGTGATACCAAGTTATTATTAATCGAAGATGTTCCGGTTATGCAGCAGGCGCTGTTGTTTGTGTTACGGTCGGTTGGCTGTAATGTTGATTGCTTTGCAAGTGGCGTAGACGCGATTGAGCATTTTCGTGCGTATGACTTTATGTTTCTTGATATCGGGTTGCCTGATATTAGTGGTATCGAGGTTTGTCGAAGAATTCGTGCGCAGGAAATAGATGCACACATACCTATTGTCGCTTTGACTGCGCATCATGATAATAAAGAGATTATTGCGCAATGTAAGAAAGTTGGTTTCGATGGGTTTGTTGGGAAGCCGCTAGATGAAGCGAAGGCCATTAGCGTTTTAAAGAAACATCTTGCTGGGTTTCCTTGTTATATCGATGGCGTTTCTGCAGGAGAAGGGCAGTGACGATGCAATTAGATTCAGCTGATTTTTATAAATGGTTTATGTCGCTGCCTGAAGATAAGGCTAAACAGCATATTAGTATTTTGCAGCAACTGCGAGTGATTGGTAAAGATAGCGTTTTGGCGCAGCAGATGCAGGAGTATTTTAATGAAGAGAGCGTGCCTGCAGATGAGTTAATAAGCGACAGTAATGATTCTGTTATTGTGTCTGAGCTCGAGAAGCATCTGCCAACAGATGAAAAAACTTATGAGTTAATTGATGAAATAACACCGGTAATCGAGAGTCTGCCAAAGGATCTAATTTGTTTTAAAGATACTAGCTTTTCATTTATGAACTGTAATCATAGCTTCGTCGATTTTGGTAAGTTTGGTTCTAAGAGTGATATTGTTGGGAAGACTGATTTCGAAATGCCATGGGAGGATCAGACTACATTTTACCGTAAACTTGATCGAGGCACTTTGGCTGGCAAATCATTTTTAACATTAATGCCGCTGCAAATTACAACTGGTGAAAAGATTGTTGTTCTGCAAGATAAAAGGCCTTTGCGGGATAATGCGGGCGTGATTCGTGGTACTGCGATTAATATGACGCGCTTAGAGAGCCCAAATATTTTAAAACCGTTTATCACATTTGCTGAGCGAGATTTGATTACTCCTGATCTTGGTGATTATGTTTCTGATAAATATCTTATTCGCAGGACGTATAGCGATAAGTTTACTGAGATGGAATCGGTTTGTTTGTTCTATTATATTCGCGGTAGAACAGCGAAAGAGATAGCTAGGATTCTTGGTAATTCGCCTAAAACTGTTGAGTCGTATCTAGAGAGGATACGCATGAAAATTAATTGTAGTACAAGATCAGAAGTTTTAGGAAAGGTTATTAGCTTTGGTTTTTTGCATATTATCCCAGAGGTAGTCTTAAGTCGGCATTTGCAGATGTTCATGGCTGAATAAGGGGATTGTAGCAGTCCCAATAGGTGGGGCTTTTCCCCACGTAGTTGTCCCCACATACATTTCCTTAAAGTTATATTAAATTGACATCAAATTCTTGGTGGGAATAGATATGAGCGAGCAGAATAAAAATACTAAATTAGTAGCGCGTCAACCGGCAGTGTTATTTGTTGATGATCTATCTATTGTGCAGCAAGCGGTGAGTTCGATTTTGCGATCTATCGGTTGTGAGGTTAAGTGTGCGTACAACGGTTTATATGCGATTAATAATTTTCGCAAGTTCGATATTGTTTTTCTTGATATAGGCTTGCCTGATTTGAGTGGGATTGAGGTGTGCGCAAGGATTCGAGCCGATAATGACGGTAAGAAGATACCGGTTATTGCGCTGACTGCGCATGATGATTCTGAGACTGTGAGTGAGTGTCAAGTGGCTGAGTTTGACGGTTACCTTGTTAAACCGTTGACGCAAGAACAGGCTTTGTTAGTTATGCAGAAATATTTACCCCAGTTCGCAATGGGTGCAAGTTAAATTTGTAGTAACTGTTCAGTGTCATTCTGCGGTTTGACCGCGGAATCTAGTGTGTTTGGAATGTTGCACATTGCGTGTACTTCTGGATCCCGGATCAAGTCCGGGATGACAGGCGTGAGTGCGGGATTATGGGGATGGTGAATAGTTGCAATTTGTAGAGACAAGGGGAAGCGTGATGTATTGGGAAATGGTTCTGAACGAAGTTGTAAATCGTGAGGCAAGTGGTGAATTTCGGTTTACAAATTTTGGCTGTATGGCGGCGACTGATAAAAGCGTGAGGGAAACAAAAAAATCATTTAAGCGGCGTAAGCCTGAGGGGTTTAAATTGGGAAAAGAGTATCCAGATGTTAAGTTTTCAAGGCGCGAGGCAGAGTGCATGGTAATGTTTTTACAAGGTATGACTATGCGCGATACAGCGCAAGCATTAGACCTATCTCCACGCACGGTAGAATTTTATGTAAAAAACATGCGCCAAAAAGTCGGTTGTCGTACGAAATCAGAATTAATCAATATCGTCGCTAATAGTGATTTTGTTTTGTTGCTTGAGGAGCGTGTGTTGACAGAGCGAAAGAAAGGAGGCGAGTAGTTTCTTTCGCGCTATCTAGGTAATAATACTATCTGCCGCGATATTTATGTTCGCGTTTTGGCTGAGAGCTTGATTTTCCTCTGTTAGTTTTGTTGCGAATTGGTGCGGGTTGAATTGATGGATCAGGTTCATAGTCTGGAACTATAACTTGCGGAATGGTCTTTTTTAGTAATTTTTCGATGTCACTAAGCAGTTTAAGCTCATCAACGCAAACTAAAGAAATTGCTTCGCCTTCGTTGCCAGCGCGACCTGTTCTACCAATGCGATGTATATAGTCTTCTGGTAGTGCCGGTAGTTCAAAATTCACAACATGTGGCAGTTGATCGATGTTTAAACCGCGCGAGGCGACATCGGTTGCAACCAATACTCGTACAGTACCACTTTTAAAATTAGCTAATGCTTTGGTGCGCGCACCTTGGCTTTTATTGCCGTGGATTGCTGAAGCACTTAAGCCGTCACGCTCCAATTGTTGCGAAAGACGATTTGCGCCATGTTTAGTGCGGGTAAATATTAATACTTGTTTCCAGTTTTTCGAGCCAATTAAAAAAGAAATTAGTTCACGCTTGCGCGCGCGATCTACTGGATGAATAATTTGCGTAACACTTTCAGCGGCAGTATTGCGGCGGGCTACTTCTATTAGTGCCGGTGAGTTTAATAATCCGTTAGCGAGCTCTTTTATTTCATTAGAAAACGTCGCGAAAAATAGTAGGTTTTGTCTTTGTCTTGGCAGGAATCCGATAATTCTACGCACATCGCGAATAAAACCCATATCTAAAATACGGTCTGCTTCGTCTAATGTTAAAATTTCTACGTTGGATAAATCTAAAGTCTTTTGTCCGAGGTGATCTAAAAGACGTCCCGGTGTTGCGACAACAATATCAACACCTTGGCGTAATTTTTTTATTTGGCTGGCTATATTAACGCCACCATAAATCACTGTGGATTTTAATGGAAGGTGCTTGCCATAAGTGCACACGCTTTCGTGAACTTGTACGGCTAACTCACGGGTTGGAGTTAGGATGAGTGCGCGTACAACACGGTGCTGTTTGTCTTGTGGTTGTGAGTTCAAACGTTGTAGTAGTGGCAAAGTGAATGCGGCAGTTTTGCCAGTGCCTGTTTGGGCGCCAGCCATAACATCGCGACCTTCAAGAATAACTGGAATCGCTTGTTGCTGGACGGGCGTAGCTTTGCTGTAACCGCCTTCGGTTACAGCACGTAGTATTTCAGCCGATAGGCCTAATTTGTCAAATGACATATGTTTTTCTCCTGGGTCTGCCTAACAAATGTGTAGGGGACTGTTGCAAACCGAATTTATGCGGCATTAATACGAGAAAAACCGCCTCAAAATGCTCATTTATCAATATAAACTGCGCGTTTTTCGCCAATTTTTCTCGCATTACTGCTCGCCTAAATTCGGCTTGCAACAGCCCCTGTAGCTATTGGCCGGTCCAGGCAAACTAAGTAAATTGTTTGTGGGGTTGTAACCTAAGGAAAATTTATCGCTAGGACATCAAGTACAGACCGGAGTGCAACAAGATAGTCTCTATTGTAGCACATGGATTGGTAAGTGTTGCGCATTTTGGAGGATAGGCATTGTCATTCTGCGGCGTGACCGGAGAATCCAGGAGGATTTACTGTGTTGCTTGCAATATCGCGTAACATATTGGCATCTAGAATTATAATATTGTTGTTTTGTTTGCTAATTATTTTTAGCTTTATCCACTTGCTGATTATGCGAGAGATGTTTTCTCTGGAGACACCTAGGAAATTTGCTATGTCTTGAATGTTCATGTTGTTTGGTTGCAATTGTTTAGTGTTATGTTGTGGCTTGATTGTGGAATTTGTGATGTATTTGGAATTTCTGGATCCCGTATCAAGTACGGGATGACGTGGGTGATAATGAGGGGTGGCGGGGATGGAGAATAATTGCTATTTAATAAAAATATTTGTTTCATATTATGCAGTGGCTGGGACAGTTTTTTGCAAGGATTATTCGCGCCTAGAGAGCCAATGCTAATTTTAATATAGATAGAGCATTCTTTATTAATTTCATATCAGCTTGCGAGCCCATATGACCAATGCGGAATACTTTTTCCGCAAGTGGGCCGAAACTGCCGCCTACAATTAAGCCATGTTCTCTTAGTGAATTATTTAATTTATTCCAAGTGAAATTTTTCGGTACATTAATAGCAGTGACCGTGGGGGCTGCATATATTTTGTCATGTGGATAAATGGTAAGTCCTAGCTCGGCTATTTTTTCGCGGCAGAAGGTGGCTACTTGTTGATGCCGGGCAAACACCTGTTCAAGACCTTCTTCTAATAACATTTTAGTTGCCAGGGTCAAAGCGGCTATACCGCGCCAGTGTGGAGTGTATGGAAAAAGCTGCTGTTTTAAGGCATTGAAGTAAGGGCCAAGAGCGTCATAGCCGCTATAGTTGACTTGTTGAATTGTTTCCCAGGCAGTCGGACTAACTGATAACAAGGTCATATCTGGTGGGCAGGATAGAACTTTTTGGCTGCCGCCTAGACAGATGTCTATGTGCCAGTTATCAACCTCAACGGGGGCGCCGCCGAGGCTGGCTACAGCGTCTACGTACAAAAGAGGGGTGTTATATTTAGCTTTTATGGCTCCAATTTCAGCGATTGGATTGAGTATTCCAGACGGGGTTTCGCAGTGTACAGCCGTTATCATTTTAGGCTGGACGCGTTTAACGACCGTATCGATACGCTCAAAATCACTAGCGGCTTCATAGAATGGAAATTCAACAAACTCGACTTCAGCGCCCAAGCTTTGCGCCATCTCGCCAATGCCTCTGCCGAAGACGCCATTGGCGATGGATACAACCTTGTCGCCTGGTTGCAAGCAGCTTTTCAGACCGCCCCAAAGCCCGAGCATGGCTTCACCAGTCATCATTACAACGCTATTAGTGGTGCCGAATAATTGCTGTAATAACTGTTCCGTTGCAGAATAAAGTTGAAAAAAATCCGAATCCAGATCTGAAGAGCCAAAGTCATGCTGGTAGATAGCTCTAATTTTTGCTGGGACCGTTGTTGGGCCTGGGACTAGGTATATGTTGTTCATGTGCGGCATTATAGTCGAGACTGAAACCGCTTGCCATGAATAGTGGCTGGGAGCGTTGATTTTCCTGGATTGTCTTAAGGGCGCCTCTCGAAATTCAGTATTTATGTCAAGGCAAGGCGTGGTGCTTTTGAGGAGCGCAGTGTACATGCGGATACATGAGCACCGGAAAAAGTACCACAACGCTGAATTGGCTTAAATAATGGATTTCGAGAGGTGCCCTTAATTTATTCTTAAGGTTTATGCGCTAATATTAAGAGTATTAGAAGTGAAGCGAGGGACTGAATTATGCCGTTAGATGATAACTTGAGAGCTGCAAAAGCTTGTTTTACGTTAGTAATGGCTAAGGACGAAAACGGCGTGGAAAGTATTCTTGTTGACGCTACGGCCAACAAAATTCAGCAAGAAATTAAGCAGGCAAAAACCACGTTAGCAATTACGCAAGGCCTTGTCGATATTATCAATGCATTAAGTCAGGCTGAGTTTGCGAAAAGTGAGACTGCTAAACGTGCTGTGAGGGCGTTGGATGAGTATCGCGAACGTTATGAATTGCCGGCTAAATTTCAAGACGCTGAACTTGAGGATATAAAACAAGCATTAAAATATGAAATAGAGCGCGTGCGTGATTTGCATAAATTAGAAGTGCACGGGGGAGTGGTAAAGTTATGTGATGGCTTGTTAAATAACATTGTCAAGGCTAAGAAGAAAGAGGATTGTGCCGGACTTTTAACAGCGGTTCGAGGCAAGAAATATGCTCGATATATAAAACCAATACAGCAGAAGTTTAAGAGCGGAACGCTTTTGCTTGGCTTTGAGCAAAAACAGCTGGAGGTCACTTACACTCTTAAAACAGATTTGTTAAGAGTAGTTTCTAGATATCAGTTTGGTAAGAGAAATATTGCCACAGGTGATTCGCAAACATTAGCTGAAGAATTAATTGATATTATAAATAATAGTAACTCTGAAGATGAGCTGCGTCATAGCATTAAAAAGAAGTTAAATGGTGTGCTGAACACAAAGCAAAATCGTACGCTAGATAGGCTTTGTAATAGGGTTATAGCAGAATACTCCAGTAAGCAACCAAGGAAAATCAGTTATGCTGAGCGTAGAGCTTTCTTTAGGCCGTTTCAGCCGGTGTTTACAAAAGCAGAGGCGAAGCGAAAAACGGCTCCAGTCGGGAAAGCTGTTGTAACGACTCAAAAAATCATTCTTGGCACCGATAAACAGCCAGATAATATACGTCATATCCGACTCATGTTTCATGGTCTGTCAGACCACAGTGGTACATGGAATGAAGCGGTTGATAAAATGCAAAATAATAGGGAAGGCGCAATATTGACGGTAGCGGTTGATTTGCCTGGCCTTGGTCTTACTCCAGAAAGAATGCAAGCCAATAAATTGCCGGTACAAACATGGTGTCGATTAGCTCCACATATTATTGCCAAATTACATGAAGAGCATCCCGATGCTACGATCTCAGTTGATGGCCATAGTTTGGGTGGATTAATTGTTTCAGAGATATTTCCTTACTTAGAAAACTTTAAAACGGGGGCTGATTCTAAAAAAATAGTCACCGCAGCCCGCATGTTTTCGCCGGCGACAGTAAATACATTTTTTCATCCGATGTTAGCGTTGTTGAATAGAAAAAAGATCGAAGCATTGCCAAGAGTTTTGAAGCAGCAACTCGAGGATCCGATATTCATAGGTAAAAACAAGCTCAAATTCACCCTAACTAGTCCGCAGGTTTCGGTAAGCGCTCATAGGGTAAAAGCAAGATTCTTGAGTTTATTAAGCTATAAGAATAGGGATGCTTTAAAAACGCTGTTAACAATCGTCTTAGGTAAAAATGATTCGGCTGTTGATACGGATGAGCATAAACAACATATACATCAAGGTAAATTCACTGGAACAAATGCTGGGCATGTTACATATAAGGGCGCCCTTGGAGTGGATCCTTTTAATTCCGACGATATTAGTACAGATTTTTTAAGCAATAAAATCTGCTTACCACTAGGGCTATCCCATTAAAATTCGTGCCATTGTGAAGCCAATTACATAAGTCATCTCCAACTTCATATGCGTCATTCCCAACTTGATTGGGGATCCAGAAAAACACTAATAAAGTAGCTAGATGTGAATCCACATCCCTGCCTTCGCGGGGATGATTGTGTTTTAACGAGACAAACGTGCTTCATGCCTTGACCAGTGAGACTGTTCTTGTATTATAGGACTGTTGCAAACCGAATTTATGCGGCATTAATACGAGAAAAACCGCCTCAAAATGCTCATTTATCAATATAAACTGCGCGTTTTTCGCCAATTTTTCTCGTATTACTGCTCGCCTAAATTCAGCTTGCAACAGTCCCATTATTGAGATGGTTTGTTAAGTAAGGATGCAGTTATGTCAGATAGTTCTCTACAGCAGAGGTTGGATGAGGTTTTTTCCTCTTTTCAGGGCAGGGCGCAGGAATTAATTCCAGTGTTGCAAGCGGTGCAGCGTGAGTTCGGTTATCTTTCGGGTGAGACGATGTTGGCAATCGCTAACTTTCTTCGTATCCCAGCTAGCCGTGTTTTTGGGGTGGCAACTTTTTATGCGCAATTTCGTTTTTCAGCTATTGGTCGCAAGCATATTATGGCGTGTCGCGGGACCGCTTGTCATGTGCGTGGAGCGCCGCGTATTGTTGATGAGATTAAAAATATTTTAAAGATTGAGGAAGGCGAAACAACAGCGGATGGTGAATATTCGTTAGAGACTGTTGCCTGTATTGGTTGTTGTGGTTTAGCGCCATGCATTATGATTAATGGCGAAGTTAAGGCAAAGTTAACCCCGAAAAAGATTGCGGAACTTTTTGCTAAAAAGGAATAAATTATGAGTAACTTCAAAAAGCTACAGATTCAAGCTATTAAAGAGTGGGATAAATTACAAAATGATAAACCACTAATTTTAGTTGGTTCTGTTACCTGCGGAAGGTCAGCAGGTTCATTGTCAGTGTTGGCTAAATTAAAAGAATTAATTTCTAGCAAAAATATTGCATGTGATTTATTAGAGGTTGGCTGTATTGGTATTTGCTATGCCGAACCTTTGGTCTATATAAAAAAACCTAATAATCCAGGTGTTCTTTACGCAAATGTTGATGCTAATATTGCTGAGCAGTTAATTAATAAAGATTTGCTAGAGGACGCGCCGATTGTTCAGTATGCGTTAGGTACAATTGGTGCAGGGGAAATCGCAGATATTCCTAATCTGTATGAGACGGAGATGTTTAAACATCAGGTCAGAAGGATTTCACGTCGTTGTGGGTTTATTGATCCGGGAAATATTAATCATTATATAGCTAATGATGGTTATAGTGGTTTATCTGAATCGTTAAAAATGGCGCCGCAAGATATTATTGCCACAATTAAGGAGTCGGGATTAAGGGGGCGCGGTGGTGCCGGTTTTCCGACTTGGCGTAAGTGGCAGTTTTGCCGTGATGCGCAAAGCGATGTTAAATATTTAGTTTGTAATGCTGATGAGGGTGATCCGGGCGCCTATATGAATCGTTCGCTCTTAGAGAGTGATCCGCATGCGTTATTAGAGGGCATGGTGATTGCAGGTTTCGCGCTTGGAGCAAGTGAGGGTTATATTTATTGTCGTGCTGAATATCCTTTAGCTTTAGATAGATTGCGCGTAGCCATTACGCAAGCCGAGGAGAATGGATTTCTTGGTGAGAATATATTGAATAGTGGTTTTGATTTTAAGATTAAAATTAAAGAGGGTGCTGGGGCATTTGTTTGTGGTGAGGAGACGGCGTTAATTGCTTCGATAGAGGGATTGCGTGGCATGCCAAGACCGCGTCCGCCATTTCCTGCTGTGTCAGGTTTGTGGGGTAAGCCGACGATTATTAATAATGTTGAAACGCTCTGCTCAGTTTCACATATTATGCAAAATGGCGCTAAGTGGTTTACTGAATATGGTACCGAAAAAAGTAGAGGCACGAAAATTTTTGCTTTAGTTGGGAAGGTAAAGCGTGCCGGACTTTTTGAAATTCCGTTAGGCACAACTTTACGTGAGATGATTTTTACTGTTGGGGGCGGCGTTCTTGATGATAAACAATTAAAGGCGGTGCAGACTGGCGGCCCATCTGGTGGCAGTATTCCCGCTGAGATGTTGGATCTGCCAATTGATTATGACTCGTTAGCGCAAGCAGGCACTATCATGGGTTCGGGAGGCATGGTGGTGATGGATGAAGAGACTTGCATGGTTGATGTTGCACGTTATTTTCTCGATTTTACGCAGAAAGAGTCGTGCGGCAAATGTACTCCTTGTCGTTTAGGTACTAAGCAGATGCTGGATATTTTAAATAAAATTGTTGCAGGCAAGGGTAAGGAGCAAGATATTGCGTTGCTACAACAGTTATGTGAAGGAATTAGTAAGGGGTCATTGTGCGGTTTAGGACAGACAGCACCAAATCCTGTTGCATCAACACTACGCTATTTTGGCGATGAATATAGTGATCATGTAAAGAAGAAAGAGTGTTTGGCCTGCGTCTGTAAGGCGCTAATGCATTTCGCAATTTTGGCAGAAAAATGTATTGGGTGTGGTCGCTGTGCGAAAAGTTGTCCTGTGGGTGCAATTAATGGTGTAACTAAAAAGCCGCACATTATTGATCAAGATAAATGTATTAAATGTGGCATGTGTTATGAGGTTTGTCCCGTAAAAGGAAAGGCGGTTGCCAAATCACCTGGTGCTGCATCTAATGGAGAGGTTAAATGACAGAAATTAATTTATTAATAAATGGTAAGGCTGTTGTTGCCGAAGAGGGGCAGAGTGTTTTAGCGGCAGCATTGGCGCATAATATTTATATTCCGCATCTGTGTGATCACCCTGATCTTAAGCCTACGGGCGCGTGTCGATTATGTTTAGTGGAGATTGCAGGGCAAGTGGTAACCGCATGTACTACGCAGGTGTTAGAGGGGTTAGAGGTTAAAACTGATACCGCTGAGATCGAGCGCGTTCGAAAAACTACAGTCGAACTATTATTAATTAATCATGAACGTAACTGCCTTGAGTGTGCTAGTGATGCTAGTTGTGAACTGCAAAAAGTCGCGCAGTATGTGGGGATTGGTTTGCACGATCTAAAAAAATATGGTGCGGCAGTGAAAAGAGTAGATATTGATGATTCAAATCCATTTTTTAATATTGATCATAATAAATGTATTAAATGCGGAATCTGTATTCGTACTTGCGATGAGTTGCAAAACTTAGGCGTTATTGATTTTGCTAATCGTGGTTACGATACTGTAGTTTCAACTTTTGATGGACGACCACTCATTGAGTCAGATTGTAAATCATGTGGTGAATGTGCGGTGCGTTGCCCAACTGGAGCCATGACATTAAAAACACAGCAAACGCCGACGCGTGAAGAAAAAACCATTTGTCCTTATTGTGGTTGTGGTTGTGGTATGTATCTTGGGGTTCGTGATAATAAAATTGTGAGTGCGCGTGGGGATAGAGAAAACCCATCAAATAGCGGTAGTTTGTGTGTAAAGGGCCGATTTGGTTATGAGTTTGTTAATAGTCCTGAGCGTTTAACTACGCCGTTAATAAAAGAGAGTGGTGAATTTAGAAAGGCTACTTGGGATGAAGCTTTAGATCTGATTGCGAAAAAATTAGTAGCAATAAAAGGCGATAAGTTTGCTTTGTTGGCATCAGCCAAAGCGACTAATGAAGATAATTATGTTTTGCAGAAATTTGTACGTGTGGTAATGGGTACCAATAATGTTGATCATTGTGCGCGCTTATGCCACGCCCCGACTGTCGCAGGTTTGGCGCAATCATTTGGATCGGGTGCCATGACAAATGCTACTAAAGATATAGGCATGGCTAAATGTATTTTTGCAATTGGGACGAATACAACAGCGGCGCATCCTATTATTGCTTTGCAGGTTAAAAAAGTAGCGCGCGAGGGTGGTATATTAATTGTTGCCAACCCACGTAAAATTGATTTATGTCGGCACGCGACCATATTTTTACAGCATAAGCCTGGAACTGACGTTGCTTTAATGATGGGGATGATGCGGGTTATTGTTGATGAAAAGTTGCAAAATGAGAATTTTATTAAGGCAAGATGTGATAATTTCAGTGAGTTTAAGAAATCATTGGCGGCATTTGATCTTGATTTTGTCGAAAAAACTACAGGAGTTGCGCGGGAGAAAATTATTGCCGCAGCACGCGCTTATGCAACGAGTGGGACTTCAGCAATATTATATTCTATGGGTATAACTCAGCATACGCATGGTACAGATAACGTACTGGCCACTAGTAATTTAGCGCTGTTGACTGGTAATGTAGGTAGGCCAGGCACTGGTGTAAATCCGTTAAGAGGACAAAACAATGTGCAGGGGGCTTGTGATATGGGGGCTTTGCCTAATGTTTATCCTGGGTATCAGAAGATAGTCGATGCGAAAAATCAAAAGAAATTTGAGTCGGCGTGGGGAGCGAAATTATCTAATAAAATTGGATTAACCCATATGGAAATTTTTGATGCAATTACTGATGGTAAGGTAGATTTTTTATATACAGTTGGTGAAAACCCGGTATTAAGTGAGGCGAACG
The DNA here is from genome assembly GCA_023135155.1 of Gammaproteobacteria bacterium. GTDB lineage: Bacteria > Pseudomonadota > Gammaproteobacteria > UBA9339 > UBA9339 > JAGLTR01. Next base: position 4,832 of record JAGLTR010000003.1, on the reverse strand, counting down.
CAGGTCATGTAATAGAGGCATTAAATGAAATAAAATTTTTTGTTGCTCAGGATATTTTTCTAACTGAAACTGCGCAGTTTGCTGATGTTGTTTTGCCTGCAGTCACCTACGCTGAGAAAGACGGAACATTTACGAATACAGAGCGCCGGGTGCAGAGAGTTCGTAAGATAATTGAGCCTATTGGAGATGCAAAACCAGATTGGTGGATAATTTGTCAGTTAGCAAAAAGACTAGAAGCTATTCGTCATCCCGTACTTGATACGGGATCCAAAAGCGTGCGCGGTGTGCAATGTTCTCAGCACTCTGTGGATTCCGCGGTCAAGCCGCGGAATGACGCTGTACAACAGAATGAAGCTATGCAGCGGAATAATGATGCTGAACGGTTAGGAAAATTAAATGCGTCAGGTTTTGATTTTGAAAATGCTGAGCAAATAATGGACGAAATAACTGCAGTTACTCCAAGTTATGCAGGTATAAATTATGAGCGGCTAGAGTGCGCAGCAGGTTTGCAATGGCCATGTCCCAATAATGAGCATCCAGGAACGCCAATTCTGCATACTGAAAAGTTTGCAACTGTATCAGGTAAAGGTAATTTTATGCCGTTGGTTTATAAGCCGTCTGCTGAATTGCCGGATGATGAATATCCATTAATTCTTACAACTGATCGTAGCCTTTTTCATTTTCATACTGCTACTATGACGCGGAAAGTAAAAGGTTTGGAGGAGTTACGACCATTTGAGGTGGTACGTATTAATCCGATTGATGCTGAGGAGTTGAAGATTAATGATGGAGAGATGATCAAGGTGATATCACGTCGTGGAGAAGTTGCGGCAAAAGCAAAAATTACTATTGCGTCCCCTGTGGGGGTGATTGCTATGACTTTCCATTTTGCTGAGAGTCCGACCAATATGGTGACGAATCCGGCTGTAGATCCTGTGGCAAAAATACCTGAGACGAAGGTGGCGGCTGTTAGGATAGAGAAGGCGTGAGACGTTGTTTTTTAAGCGATAATTTTGGCGTGTTGCAATGATGTTTTTGTTTATAATCAATAAGATGCGTGATTTTAGTGGTTGAATATCATCCATCTGCTGGTTGATATTCATCCGCCTAATGGTTGATATCCAACCAAATTTTTGCTAGCATGTGGCCACTAATTGACTGTTTATGCGAGATTATTATGTTACAGCGTTCTCTCAAAAGTAATTTATTGGCGTCTTTGGAGGATACCCCAGTTGTTTTGATTAATGGTGCTCGACAAGTAGGTAAAAGCACACTAGCTCGTCAGTTAATAGCTCAAGAGCACTCGGCCAGATATTTAACTTTTGATGATAATGCAGTTTTGGTTGCGGCAAAAACAAACCCGCAGGGTTTTATTCGTGAGCTAACAAAACCTGTTGTTCTTGATGAAGTGCAGCATGTTCCCGAAATTTTTCCAGCAATTAAAGAAGCTGTGGATACGAATCGTGTTGCTGGTAATTTTTTGTTAACTGGGTCTGCAAATATTTTATTATTGCCGACGTTAGCTGAGTCTTTGGCTGGACGTATGGAGATATTAACTTTATGGCCATTAGCTCAGTGTGAGATAGAGAATTGTAGGTGTAGTTTCGTCGATGATATTTTTCAAGGCAATATATCGTCTGATTTTGATTCGACATTAACCAGAAGTGATTTAATTGCGCGTATAATTATTGGTGGTTTTCCGGAAGCAGTAAGTCGTAGTAATTTTGTGCGTCGTAGTGCTTGGTTTAGATCGTATGTTAGTACTATGTTATTGCGCGATATCAGGGATTTAGCGCATATTGCCAACATGGTTGATATACCACGTTTGTTGCAGATGCTTGCAGGAAGGTGCGCAACAATTGTAAATTTTGCGGAGCTTGCACGTAGTTTGGCGATGCCACAGTCAACATTAAAAAGATATTTTGCGCTTTTGGAAACGATTTATATGGTTCGGCGAATTAACGCTTGGTCAAATAACTTAAGCAAGCGGGTTATAAAGGCGCCGAAGCTGTTGTTAACTGATACGGGTGTCTTGTGTCATTTGCTAAAGCTGGATCATGAGCGCTTGGCGGATGATGGTAATTTGTTTGGACATGTTTTAGAAAACTTTGTCATCATGGAGCTTGTAAAGCAAGCTGGTTGGTCTGCTTCGGCAATTGATTTTTTTCACTATCGTAACCATGTTGGCGAAGAGGTTGATTTGGTAATGGAAGGCCCTGGTGGGAAGATTGTCGCTGTTGAAATTAAAGCGAGTGCGAATTTGACAGCCAAAACATTTATGCATTTAGAAAAGTTCGCAGATTCGTGTAAGGAACGGTTCCATCGAGGCATTGTGTTTTATACAGGTAACAAGATTCTTGCTTATGATGCAAGGATTATTGCCTTACCAATAGATATTTTATGGCGGTGATAAATGACTATAAAAGATAAGTATATTGAGGTTAACGGAATTAATACGCGTTATTGGCGTGCTGGTAATAAAGGGCCGGTGGTTTTATTAGTGCATGGTTTTGCCGCGAGTGCGGAATATTGGATGTATAATGTTGAGGCGTTGGCGAAACATTTTCGTGTTATTGCTGTTGATATGGTTGGTTTTGGTAAGAGTGATAAGCCGAAGATTAAATATAGTGCGGATGTATTAGCGGAATTTATTAAGAATTTTCTTGATGTGTTGAAAATTAAAAAAGTGAATTTTATTGGGCATTCCTTGGGTGGTGCCATCGGATTAAAATTCGCAATTGATTATCCTGAATATTTAGAAAAGCTTATTCTGGTTGATAGCGCAGGTTTTGGGCAAGAATTGCCGCATGGTTTGAAGATCTTGACTTTGCCGTTTATTGGACGATTTTTAATGCACTTTAATCAGCGGCAATTATACGCAAAAGCTTTGCGGGCATACGCATATCAAAAAAAAGAAATTACCGATGAGTTTGTTGATAAGATGTTCGAGATATTCAATCTTCCAGAAACTAAGCGCACAATATTGGCAATGTTGCGTCAGCATGCTACCTATTTTGGTGCGCGTTTATGTTCCATAAAACCAATATTGGATAACGTTGATAAAATTAAAGCACCGACGCTAATTATATGGGGTGCTGAGGATCGTATGTTGCCGTTTAAACATACAAAAACAGCTCTAAAAAAAATACCACATGCTGTGTTACGTGTTTTTCCGCATTGTGGACATATTCCGCAAATGGAAGAGCGAGGGATGTTTAATCGAGCGGTTATTAGTTTTTTGACTTATTAGATGTGTCCGTCATTCCGTACTTGATACGGGATCCAGAAATAAGCACACTATAGATTCCGCGGTCAGGCCGCGGGATGGCAATGAACAGTTACAATAATTATAGGATGATTATAATATGGAACACGCCGCGACAATCTTGATTACTATTGGATGCTTATTTCTAATTGGTTTGGTGACAGATGCTGTAGGTGCGCGCACGAAACTGCCGCGTGTCACGCTGTTGATTATTTTTGGTGTTGTTATTGGTCCGTCGCTTTTGAATCTTGTGCCGCACCCGGTTACTAAGTGGTTCCCTATTGTTGGGAATATGGCGTTGGCTATGGTTGGTTTTCTTTTGGGTGGTAAATTGAAATTTACTACGCTGCGTTATACGGGGCATCAGGTATTATGGATATCGATTGCTGAGGTTGTGGTGACGGCTCTTATTGTGGTCGTTGGGTTATTACTATTGGGTGTGCGGCCGGAGATTGCATTATTGTTGGCTGGTATCTCGGCAGCTACCGCCCCTGCTGCAACAGCCGACGTTATCTGGGAAGCTAAGGCGCGAGGTAAGTTTACCCAGACTTTGCTTGGTATTGTGGCGATTGATGACGCTTGGGCGTTGATTATTTTTAGTCTGTTATTTGTAATTGCGCAGATGTTTGTTGGCCAAGCCCGTGGCATACATATTTTAACCCATAGTGCATGGGAGTTGGGTGGTGCGGTGCTTTTAGGTGTTGTGCTTGGCTATCCGATGGCGTTTTTAACTGGGCGTATTAAATCTGGTGAGCCGACTGTTGTTGAAGCGCTTGGTTTAGTGTTTCTCTGTTGTGGTTTGGCTCTATGGCTCAAGGTTTCTTATCTGCTTGCAGTGATGGTTTTAGGGTTGGTGGTGACGAATTTAGCGCATCATCATAAGCGACCTTTTCATGCGATTGAAGGTATTGAGCGACCATTTATGGTGCTGTTTTTTATTCTTGCAGGGGTGTCATTGCATTTAGGTTTATTAATGACCTCTGGTTTAATTGGTATTGCGTATGTGATATTGCGTTTTATTGGGCGAATTATTGGTGGCTATAGTGGTGGTGTTATTGCGCATAGTGATAAAAACACTAAACGTTGGATTGGTTTGGCGTTAATGCCGCAAGCTGGTGTGGCGTTAGGTATGGCATTAGTTGCTAGCGAGAATTTTCCTGAAGTAAAAAATATTATTCTTCCTGTTGTTTTGGGAGCTACGGTTGCATTTGAAATAATTGGTCCAATTATGACGCGCATGGCGTTAGTACGTGCACACGAGATTCCAGCCAAAAGAAAAGCTACGCAAAAAGTTTCGTAATTGCTCATCCTCATTGTTTCGTTGTGTATTGTCATTCCGCGGCTTGACCACGGAATCCATGGTATTGCACACTGCGTGTGTTTCTGGATCCCGTATCAAGTTCGGGACATGGGTGCTAATGTGGGATGGTGTGGATGCTGATATGGGGTGGCGTGAGTGGTAAATTATTACAAATTTTCGTAACTATTCAGCCATTTCTTGGGAAACGGTCATTAGCACTGCATCTTCGGGCGAAAAATGAAATTTTTCGCCCAAATCTACAGCACT
>JAGLTR010000029.1 GCA_023135155.1 Gammaproteobacteria bacterium | reverse complement strand
ACCGTATTGAATACGTAAGCCTTGCGTAAAGATTATATGTGCAAGGCTTACGTATTCAATACGGTGTTTTTCTGCTCTCTTCTATACTAAGATTATTTATCAACATCAGCCAAAAAGAAGACGCTGTTTATAATTCGTTCCAGAGTCCTATATTCGACCAGCTGAACGTCTCAATAAGGATTACAGCACCCATACCATAGATGCATAATTAATAACCCAGAAAACCACATAGCCTTATTTACAGACTATTAAACGCTTGCTTTAAACCAACCATAAAAAATTAAGTAATGAGATAAAATATCATGACCACATATTATGAAGTTCTAGGTGTACCCAGAAATGCAAGTCAAAGCGAAATAATATCGGCTTATCACAGACTAATACTTGCGCATCATCCTGACAAATGCGAACAATCCGAAACTACTAGAGCCACAGCTAAAGCACAAGAACTTAATGAGGCACACCACACGCTTAGCGACCCAAAATCGCACACTACTTATGATAACTGGCTGTCCCATCGACGCAAACCGGAAAAACCGATAACACATTTTGAACAACCACAACAACATCCCAACGCTAAAGCCAATACAGAACGTCAATTTCCAAACAACAGTCTAGATATATCTGATTTGATTAATGCTATTAAAACATATAATTCACAAAGGATAGCATCTCTTTTAGCCAACAAATATAAATCTGTTGACCTAAGCCAACTTACAGTTCCAAGCAATATTCCATCTCAGAATATTTTAGAATATGCATGCTCATTAAGGACATTTCATAAAACCCTCGTTATTCGACAACAAAGCATTATTGAACTACTTTCGCAACATAAGAACCTTATAACAACATTTTGCTTTATACATATAGCATGTAACCCAACCGCAGATCATGCCTCTGCGTTAACAGTTTTATTCAAACACGCTAACGACGAAACCGTGAAAGACCTCCAAAAAAATACAGCCTTTAAAGCACTACTTCTCAAATTGAACAATTTGCCTATAAACACCAAACTATTGTTTTTAGATAAACTCGATATGAAATTAAGCAAAGAAGATATCATCACAAACCCCCATCTTCAATATATCCTTCTTAGCGAAACAGAATATTTGAGATACACTCATGTGCTTCAACCAAATGGATTACATTTTATACTAAATCATAGTATGCGTAACAGTCCAGATAAAATCTTAAAACAGATTTGCGATTTGCGTAATAATGAACTATTTAGATATGTATTATTTAATTGGGGTCATCCGGTACGTCTCCATACTCTAGAAATAAATACTGACCATGAACGCATGGGGCTTAGCGACTATATTGAGCTCATAAAATGGCAAGAGGGAGCAGACACTTATAAGAATTTAATGCCCAAATATATCTACCCACATTCTTTACCATCGTTTTATCCTCCTAGATACCAACCATATAACAGAGAGCACCATGGACATACCCGGCAATCACCTTCTTCCAACCGCCCCCCTGAAGATCAACCCAATGATAAACATCAAGACTATATAAATAGGATGTGCATTGCTATAAAAACACTCTCCATAGAAACCATCAAAAAACTCTTAGAGAACAAACCTAATAACTTCCTCCTAGATAGAATTTTGATTAAATACAATAATAAGCCTATCAATATTTTAGAGTATGTGTGCATCTCAAAATCAACCACTAAGAAAGAGCAAAGACCAGCAATCATTCAATTGCTTTCTCATCATAATGAGCTTATAACAACACACTGCTTTGATTACGTAGCACTCAGTAACCACATAAATCAAAAGCAAGCACTCAAAACTTTATTTGACGAAGCAAATGAACAAACTATACACAAACTCAAAAAATGCTTTAGGGATAAAACCTGGCTTACAAGACATGATATACCTATGGACGTAAAATTATTTATTCTAGATAGATTAAATATAACATTAAGATTACCCGATTGCTGTGACTCAAGTCTTCTGACTAGACTTTTCAACGAAACAAACTGCTTGAAATACTCTCATTTATTTACAGACCAGTTATTAACCATTTTGCTAGATCATAGCATAGCTCATAATCTAAACAGCACCCTAAAACAGATTTGCGATTTGCGCAATAGTAAATTATTGAAATACGTATTGGAGTCATGCCGCAATAATATGTATCACGATACTCTAAAAATAAATGTTGGCAATAAAAGCATGGGTATTGGCGACTATATTGAGAGCATAAACTGGCAAGAGGGAGCAAACATTTATAGTGTTACAATACACGATCCTGCCAACCACCTTTCTTCTCCATCACCTTAGAAACAGAAGAGAGCCATATATGTTTCTGACTTTTGCTGAATAAACTAGGCGATACGATACACCATAGCTCCGAGCTCAACACCGCTACCTCGCTTGGGGGAAGACGCATTGCTATGCGTCTCTACGCTCTATGTTTTGGAACCAAACAAAAAACAGTTGCATCAAACTTGACCGCTTCACGCTCAACACCTAGAATCCGCCATTCTTTCAACAAACTATGGTAAAAAACTTATGGCTTTTAAAGGCGCTATATTTGATCTCGATGGAGTCATTGTTGACTCTGTTCCACTCCACTTTGTTGCCTGGAAGCACCTGTTTGAAGGGGATTTCAACATTCATTTTGATATGCGTGTCTATGAGGAGCATGTCGATGGCAAGCCGCGTCTCGATTCTATCCGTGATCTCTTACCGCAACTCTCCGAAGAAGAGGTGATCAAAGCTGGTGAGATTAAACAGGGCTACTACTTAGAGGAGCTTGCTGCGGGCAAACTAGTTGAATTTGAAGATGCCTTCAATCTTATTTATAACTTAAAAGAAAACGGCATTCTCTTGGCTGCTGCCTCTAGCAGTAAAAATACCAAACGCATTCTCGAGCAAATTGGTTTAATTAAAGAATTTCAAACCATTGTTACCGGTTATGACTTTAAACATGGCAAACCACACCCGGAAATTTTTCTGAATGCTGCCAAGAACCTTAAATTAGATGTGCATGAATGCGTAGTTTTCGAGGATTCATTATCTGGCGTAAAGGCAGCCAAAGCCGGTGATTTTTTATGCGTTGGCATTGATCGCAACAATCGTCCTGAAAATTACACGCTTGCCGATCTACATGTACCAAATTTAGAAAACGTTAATTACCAAACCCTAGAGAAAATGTTTCAATGAGCAATATCATCGAAATAAAAGGTGTTTCTAAGCACTTTGGCGATGACCAAGCTCTACACAATATCAATCTTAACATTAAAAATGGCGAGTTTTTAACGCTTTTAGGGCCATCTGGTTGCGGCAAAACAACACTTTTACGCATCCTATCTGGTTTTGAAACAGCTAACAGCGGCACTATTTTATTAAGCGGTAAAGATGTAACCGATATTCCGCCAGAGGAACGTCATGTTAATTTAGTGTTTCAGAATTACGCCCTATTTCCACATATGACAGTTTTTGAAAATGTCGCTTTTGGGTTGCGCTGTAAACACACGCCACTGATTGAAATTAATGAACGCGTAAACAATATGCTAAATATGGTTAAACTAAATAAGTTTGCCATTCGTAAACCTCATCAGTTAAGTGGCGGCCAACAACAACGTGTCGCAATTGCGCGCGCTGTTATAAACGAACCTATTGTACTGCTCCTCGATGAACCACTAAGTGCCTTGGATTATCATCTACGCCGCAATATGCAAATTGAGTTAAAAGATTTGCAGCGTCGTCTTGGCATTACTTTTGTATTTGTAACGCATGATCAGGAAGAGGCGCTGTCAATGTCTGATCGCGTCGCTGTTATGCATGCAGGCTGTATCGATCAGTTAGGCACACCACGTGATGTTTACGAGGAACCTTGTAATGTCCGCGTTGCTAAATTTATTGGCCAGGCTAATATTTTCGACACTAAGATTGTCCATACTACGCAAAAAACTATTCAGGTTGAAATTGAAGGTGAGATTTTCACACTTAAAAATAGCGATGAATTTGCGGTTGATGAAAATGTGCATATCGTTATTCGCCCCGAAGATATTGAGGTCTGGGGCAAAACGGAAATCAAAGATACCACCGGCATGCTGCCAGGCATTGTTGAGCAGGTTATTTATAAGGGCTCGACTGTTGATCTGATTGTGCGCCTACATAGTGGACGCAGCGTTTCTGCGACGCAGTTTTTTAATGAGGATGATGAAAACCTCGAATATGACCTACATGAAAAGGTCTGGGTTAAATGGATGCCAGGATGGGAAGTAACCTTACGCCACATGGATACTGAATAAGATGCTAGCTTTTAAGCGTTTTTCTATTGGCACAATTTGGACCTGGCTCTGCGTTTTCGCCCTGCTGCCACTAATATTGGTTATCCTGACCAGCTTTCTAACTTCAGATATTAATCACCTGGTTAAGTTTCCAGCTACTTTTGCTAACTACGGGCAGCTTTTTAACGACGCTTATCTACGCATTTTATTACAATCAATATATTTAGCCGCCAGCTGTACGCTTATTTGTTTAATTATTGGCTATCCATTTGCATTTATTATTGCGCGTAATAAAAGTCGCTTTCGCCCACTGCTATTATTATTGGTAATTATTCCATTTTGGACCAGTTCATTAATTCGCACTTACGCCATTATGGCAATTCTAAAAACCAAAGGCATCTTAAACAGTGCGTTATTGGCAATGGGCATAATCCATCATCCACTGCATATTTTATACAGCTATACAGCGGTTTTAATCGGCACATCATATGACCTACTGCCATTTATGATCCTACCACTCTTTGCGAACATTGAAAAACTAGATAGCACCTATATTGATGCTGCGCGCGACCTTGGCGCCAGCAAAATACGAACTTTCATTAAGATCATCATCCCCTTAACTCTCTCTGGAATCATTAGCGGCTCGATCTTAGTATTTTTACCCGCCATGACCATGTTCTTTATCCCTATATTATTGGGTGGCGCAAAAAATTTACTCTTGGGAAATCTGATCGAAAATCAATTTTTAACCGCTAATAACTGGCCGATGGGCGCGGCTATTAGCATTTTTGTGACGCTATTAATGTGCTCGATGATTTTTCTCTACTGGAAGAGCAAGAACAAGAGTCTAACTGAATAAAGCCGATGAAAAATAGCATAATAAAATCCTCCTACGCCACCTTAGTTTATTTACTGCTCTATACGCCTATTGCTGTGATAATTATTTTCTCTTTTAACAATGCCACCTTCTCTTCACTCTGGCATGGTTTCACTTGGCACTGGTATAAAGTGCTTTTTCATGATCATGAAATACTAACAGTTGTGCTGCACTCCTTAACTATCGGTGTTCTGGCTTCGACTACTGCCGTGATCATCGGCACCTTAGCTGCGGTCAGCTTGTTTCGTTATCAATTTAACGGCAAACAGCTTCTGCATGGCCTGCTGTTTATCCTAATAATCTCGCCTGATATTATTATGGGCATCTCACTGCTCATTCTATATAACGCTATTAATATTCCGCTAGGCTTCTGGTCGCTACTTCTGGCTCATATTACTTTCTGCATCCCATTTGTAGCGGTAACGGTCTATAGCCGCGTTACTACACTTAACAAGCATATCTTCGAAGCTGCGCGTGATCTCGGCGCCAATGACTTTACAATTTTCGGTAAGATCGTCATTCCACTACTGCTACCAGCCATTATCGCTGGCTGGCTTTTGAGCTTCACTCTATCTCTAGATGACGTAATTATCAGCTACTTTGTTAGCGGTCCAGGCTATGAAATCCTGCCGCTGAAGATCTTTTCGATGGTTAGACTGGGAGTTAAACCTGAAGTTAATGCGTTATGTACTATAATGCTGGGAGTAACGCTGATTATTGTACTGCTATCGCAATCGGTACTACTAAATAACAAAAAAAGGTGACGCCATGTTCTGGGAATATGTAAAAAAACAAATATCGCCACGCCCTAATGATCCCCAATTTAATCTTCAACTAGGAATGTGTACAACCTTAGCAATGTTAATCGGTTACTCAATTCATGATCAATAGAATCGTACTAATATTTACACTCGTAATCACTAGTGCTTCATATGCAACTAATGTAGTAAACATTTACACCTGGGCCAACTACATCCCACAAAGCATCATTACAAAATTCGAACAACAGACAGGTATTACCGTTAATCTTTCTGAATACGACAGCAACGAAACACTATATGCGAAACTAAAAACCTCGCCTGATGCCGGCTATGACGTCATCATCCCTTCGAGTTACTATGTCGAGCGCATGCGCAAACAGGGCATGTTACACAAACTCAATACCAAACGCTTACGGAATTATAAACACCTAAATCCACTCCTATTAAACAAAACTTTTGATCCAGGCAATAAATATAGTGTGCCATATTTTTGGGGATCAACTGGCATAGTTATTAATAAAAAGTACTTTAACCCTAAAACCATTAATAAATGGTCAGACTTATGGCAAGCAAAATATAAAAATCAACTGTTAATCTTAGACGATATGCGCGAAGCTTTTGCTATTGCCTTTATTAAGCTTGGTTATTCAATTAATGACACCAATCCAACACACATAAAGCAAGCTTATCTGCTATTAAAAAAATTAATGCCTAATATAAAGTTATTCAATTCTGATGCTGAGAACAATATCTACATTGATGAAGATGCGACCATTGGCATGGGCTGGAGTGGTGACATTTATTCTGCGCGCCCTGAAAACAAAGATCTAACTTTCATCTACCCTAAAGATGGCTTCTCTGTCTGGATTGATTGCATGGCTATAACTAAATATGCCCCGCACTTAGCTAATGCGTATAAGTTTATTAACTTTATTATGCAACCAAAAATCGCTGCGCAACTTAGTCTGATCACTGGTTACGCCCCACCTAACATTGCTGCCTTAAAGTTATTACCAAAAAAGATGTGTACAGATCCACTGGTTAACCCCAGCAAAAAAACCTTACTACGCGGTTATTTTCAAGAGGACATAGGCAAAGCAACTGGCCTATACACCAAGTACTGGGAGCTATTGAAGATTGGCGGTTAAATATTACCCCTGATTATTATTAAGCTCTGCTGCATCGTACCGCGAGCTTAAATGTACCATACGGAATATTGTTTCAGGACCGCTGTGAATACATCCCTGTACGCTACCGTTGTTTGTTGTTGTCCTGCGTAGAGACGCCCAACCTGGGCGTCTCATAAACCAATAAAAGACGCCCAGGTTGGGCGTCTCTACGGTCACTCGCAACACAAAAACATAGAAAAAATACCTCTTAAAATATCATTGCTTTTTCGCATGCCTTTAAACTAAGATACCTCCATCATGTCATGGTCACCACCCTACTCAATTCGTCACAGCGCCCGCGCCCGCAATATCAGCTTGCGCGTTTCTCCTGAAAATGGGCTAGAAATAGTTGTCCCCAAAAGAATTAAAAACATTAATGCCGATGCGCTGCTTAACAAACACCAGAAGTGGATTATGCAGCAGTATGCTGCACTACAACAGCACACGCTCACTAAAATCCCGCCAGCACAACTCTCACTCAAAGCGATTGAAGAACACTGGGATATCTCCTACCTGCCCCCTACCAGCACACGCAACCGTATTAAAGCGCTCCCTGATGAACGCGAGCTGATTGTTTATTGCGACCCTGAAAATTACAAAAAATGCATGGCACTAATTCATCGCTGGCTAAAGCAAAAGGGAGAAAAACACTTAGCGCCTTGGCTACGTAAAATAAGCATCGAAACAGGATTAACATTTAACGAAGTATTTATTCGCCAACAAAAAACATTATGGGGCAGCTGCTCACCGGAAAAAAACATCAGCCTCAACAGTAAACTACTACTGTTAAATCCGGAATATACGCGTCTAATTATGATTCATGAACTCTGCCACACTGTCCACTTAAACCATTCGAAATACTTCTGGCAGAAAGTTGCTGACTTTATTCCGGATTATAAAGAACTCAACACGAATCTACGCAAACTGCAGTTGCCTATATAAATGACGGCCTACAGAGGTAAAGTAAAATAAAACTCCGCGCCTCCAGCAGCACTTGTCGTTAGCTTCAAATTGCCGCCATGCGCTTCAACAACTGCCAAACATATCGCCAAACCCACGCCCATACCGCCATCTTTGGTGGTAAAAAAAGTTTCAAAGATCTGTTTTTGCACAGCAGGAGAAACACCCGGCCCATTATCGGCAATACTTACAACAAAACTATCATTATTAATAATTGTAGTAATTACCATAGTCGGATGACTGTTTTTCTGCTCATATAACGCATCAACAGCATTTTGTAAGATATTCAGCAACACGTGCTCAACCTGCAACTTATCTATGAACAACCACTGATGATGATTAATATACTGCTTAGTAATACATTGTTTACCAAGTCCGCGATAATCAACCAGCTCAATTGCATCTTCTATAAGATCATAAACATTAACTACTTCACGATTTAAATTACTAGTGGTAAAAAAATCTTTCATGCCATGAATAATATTACCAGCGCGCTCAACATGCTCGACAACCTTTGTTAAAGGATAATAAAGCGCTTCCAAGCTGGCATCACCCTGTTGAATTTTGTTAATACAAGCCTGAGAATAAGAAGAAATAACCATTAATGGCTGATTTATTTGATGCGCAATACTTGACGCCATCATGCTCATAGATTTTGCACGCCCAATACGTATTAATTGCTGACGATGCCAATTCAGACGCTCTTCGCTTTGGCGATAAGCCTCTTCAGCCTGTTTACGAACATTTATTTCATCGGCTAATTGTAAATTTATATTTTGTAATTCAAGTGTGCGCTGATCAACTAACGCCTCCAATAATTCAGCATGTATCTTCTGTTGTGACATATCTACAGTTGCTAGCAATATTTTATGCTCATCTATATGCGGCACTATACAATAGGTTTTTATAAATAGTTTTTCTTGGGTTGCGCGCATCACCTGCGCCTCAACTTCGAATTTTTTGTTTCCCGCGTATAAGTTTTTCAACACCTTACGCATCACAAAACGCGTTCCAATAACCATATACTCATTATCTATGCTTTCAATAAGCTTGCGCTTGTCGCTTACACCCGTTAATTCGACAGCGTAGCGATTCAGATCAATTGTGTCGACTAAACGTATACTTTTTTCCAAAACCTCAGGGTGCTGATCAAGAAACTCATCAAACTCTAAATCTGTTCCCTCATATCTACTAGTGAAGTATCCCATAGTGCGCGTTAAATCTATATCCCACAGCGGTACTGGCGCATAATTAAACAGATCACGAAAACGACTTTCACTAATACGCAAAGCTTCTTCGGAACGCTTCTTATCGGTAATATCACGAAAATAACCAACCAGATACTGTTTACCCCAAAACTCCATAGGACGCGAATCAATATCACAATAAACAACCGAATCATCTTTGCATAAAACCGGTAAATTGCGCGCTATACGAATCTCTTTTTTCATTTGACGTTCAAACTGAGCCAAAACATAATCTAAATCTTCGCGCGGATGAAAATGAGAAACATCAAGATACATGAGCTCTTTAACTGAATACCCAGTCATCTGACAAACTTCCGGATTAACATAAACAAATTTTTTCGTTTGCGGATCTGCAACCACAACACCATCAACCGCACTATCAAAAATAACACGAAACTGATCTTCACTGCGACGCAAAGCCTTTTCTAATTTTTTACGCTTTATAATTTCCTGCTGAAAGTTGCTAATTTGTGATGACATTTGCTGAAAATATAGTGATTGCTGACATGTCGCCGACAATATTCGCGTCGACGTTTCATAATGATGATAGCTATCGTCACTCACAGTTTCTTTCTTATCAAAATAAACACAAACACCAATAATATCTTTATCATTAATTAACGGCATGTAGATAATACGCTCGATATTTATCTGCGCTTTTAACTTAGCATCCTGTACAACTTTATATCTACGCTGCTCATACACAAAATTCAACTGCGCAAAATGGGCATCATCTAGAAAGAAAGCATATGACTCAGATAAATTATAAGAATAGAAACAATCCCAATCACCATTTCCAATTGGTTTATATATAATTACGGATTCCATTCCTAAACATTCAGATACAGATCGTAGAACAGTGTCCATATAATCCATCGAACCCTGTTGTGCAGGCTCTTGCATATAACCCTCCAAGTTCCCAAAATGCAAGGGCGCTCATTTTGCACCTATAGCTCCGGATCAGCAAGAAAATGCAATGAAATCAAGGCAATTAATCTCAATTGAAAAAAACATTCATTCAGTGCTGCGCAAGATACACAACGATGGTAGCACATGCATATTCTGGAGGAATATTAAAATGCGCGGCACTATGCAGCAGAGCCAAAAATCACCATTAAGGGCACCTCTATAAATCCGTTTTTCTGGGCTCGTCATCCCGTGGCTTGACCGCGGGATCCAATAAAATCAATAAGTTAAAATTATGGATACCGTGGTCAAGCCACGGTATGACGATTTCGAGAGGCGCCCTTAAGACGCCCAAGTTGGGCGTCTCTACGCTTCAAAAACAATACAGTTGCTACGATAGCTCAATTAATAGAGCGTTCAAGCGTTTTACAAAACTGGCAGGATCTTCTAACTGTCCACCTTCGGCTAATAGCGCCTGATCAAAAAGAATATTGCTCCATTCGCCAAATTTTGCATCATCCTGTTCATCTTTTAATTTCTGAATCAACATATGCTCAGGGTTAAGCTCTAAAATTGGCTTAGCTCCTGGAACCATCTGGCCAGCGGCCTCTAACATTCTTTGCATATGCCCACTTAAATCATTTTCATCGCTAATCAAACAAGCTGGCGAATCAGTTAAACGTGTTGTCACACGAATATCCTTAACCTTCTCACCCAACACTTCCTTCATCTGCTTAATTACCGCATCAAACTCTTTTTCCGTTTTCTCTTTTAGCTCTTTTTCTTCTTTATCTTCTAAATCACCAAGATCCAAATCACCGCGCGTAATGGACTGCAGCTTCTTGCCTTCATACTCAGTTAAATAAGAAGCCAACCACTCATCAACGCGGTCATGCAATAAAATAACCTCGAGACCTTTCTTACGGAACACTTCTAAATGAGGACTATTCTTAGCAGCAATATAATTATCAGCTGTAACATAGTAGATAGCTTTTTGTTCTGGTTTCATGCGTGCAATATAATCATCAAAAGATATATCTTGCTCAAAACTATCAACATGTGTAGTAGAAAAACGCAATAATTTCGCAATCTTATCCTTGTTAGCAAAATCCTCGCCCACACCCTCTTTAATTACATTTCCAAACTCTTTCCAGAATATTTTATAATTATCCGTATCATTTTTTGACATATTCTCTAGCATATCAAGCACACGCTTCACAACACCTGAGCGAATACTATCAATTGTTTTATTATTCTGCAGAATCTCGCGAGAAATATTCAATGGTAAGTCATTTGAATCGACAATACCGCGCACAAAACGCAAATACAGTGGCAATAACTGTTTTGCATCATCCATAACAAAGACGCGTTGTACAAATAATTTTAAACCATGCGTATTATCACGATTCCATAAATCAAATGGCGCGCGTTTTGGAATATACAACAAGCTAGTATATTCCAGCTTGCCTTCGACTTTATTATGTACCCATGACAACGGCTCATCAAAATCATGGCTAACGTGCTTATATAGCTCCTTATACTCTTCATCTTTGATTTCACTACGTGGCAACGTCCACAACGCCTTAGCACTATTAACTACAACATCTTTAATTTCAGGCTTAACACCTTCTTTTTTCTCCTCATCGCCTTCTGGTATCTCAGGCATCACCTCTTCTTTCATGACGACAGGCCATAAAATATGATCAGAATATTTAGTAATAATATTTTTCAAACGGTAATCATTTAGAAACTCATCCTCATCATCCTTTATATGCAAAGTTATTTCCGTACCTCTCTCAGGTTTCGAGATATTCTCAACTTTATACTCACCTTCGCCAGCTGATTCCCATAAAACACCTTGATCTGCCTTCATACCAGCACGACGTGATTTAACCGTAACTTTATCGGCAACAACAAATGCCGAATAAAAACCAACACCGAACTGCCCAATTAAGTTCGCATCTTTTTTCTGATCGCCACTTAATGCTTCTAAAAATTGTCGCGTGCCAGATTTCGCAATGGTACCGAGATGCTCAATCGCTTCTTCACGACTTAAGCCAATACCGTTATCACGCACTGTGATCGTTTTTGCATTTTTATCAAAATCCACGCAAATTTTAAGATCACCATCATCTCCGTAAAGCGCAGCATCATTTAATGCCTCAAAACGCAATTTATCATTAGCATCTGACGCATTCGATATTAGCTCACGCAAAAAGATCTCTTTGTTTGAATAAAGAGCATGCGTCACGAGATGCAGCAACTGTTTTACCTCTGTTTGAAAACCTAATGTTTCGGCTTGCTTTTGTACTGACATGATTTTTACCTCCGACTTTATACATTTTGGGGCTATCGCCCCATTATAAAAAGACGCATACTATACGTCTCTACTTCACTCCCCAGATGGGGGTTATGTGGGAAATTTCAATGGGAGACTTACAAAAAGAATTTGTAATTATTCAGCGCCGTGAATTTCTAAGTTAGCAGAACGGTCAGTAGTGCTGTAGATTTGGGCGAAAAATGGCTGAATAGTTACAAGAATTTAATCTTCAATCATTTCATGTCCAATACCACGGTGCCGCAGGATACGCTGTAGATTGCGTAGAGATGAAATCTGAATTTGACGCACACGTTCGCGCGTAATACCTAACTGTTGTCCAACCTCATCGAGCGTATAGCGCTTATGCCCACGCAAACCAAAGCGCCGCATAATCACCGCCTGCTGTTTTGGATTAAGTTCATCAAGACAAGAATTCAACTGATTTTCAGAATCTTCGCCCTCGAGCATTCTACGTGGATCCGTATACACATCATCAGCTACTGTATCCACCACTGTGCGCTCACTATCAGAATAAACTACTTCATCTAATGATGAGACATCCTTACTGAGATCAAACATCTGTCGCACTTGCTCAACTGGCTTACCCATTTTCTCAGCGATTTCTTCAACTGTGGGCTCATGGTCTAACTTCTTCGCAAGTTCAGCACTCGCCTGCCAAAAGGTATTCAGCTCTTTCATCACATACACTGGCAGCCTGATTGTGCGCCCTTGGTTCATAATCGCGCGCTCTACTGTCTGACGAATCCACCAAGTCGCATATGTAGAAAAACGAAAACCCATCTCTGGATCAAACTTCTCCACCGCGTGCATCAAACCTAAATTGCCTTCCTCAATAAGGTCAGAAAAATCTAAACCCCGATTTAGATAACGCCGAGCTATGTTAACCACCAAACGCAAATTGCTCTCAATCATAATGTTGCGTGCTTCTTCATCACCACTATGAGCACGACGCGACAAATCAACTTCTTGCTCAGCTTTTAACAGCGGTCGAAAACCTATCTCGCGCAAATATAGATCCGTTGGATTATCACTATGTGCTTTTCTATCTATCATAACTACTCAAGTCCTTGCGTTACGGGGTTACCGATGCAGATACCTCAAAGGATTAACTGGTCGACCATTATGCCTGATTTCAAAATGCAAAACAGTCTTCCCGCTATTATTTCTTCCCATGGTAGCAATCTTCTGTCCAGCTTTGACAAACTGCCCTTCGCGGACAAGCATGCGTCGATTGTGGGCATAGGCACTCAGGTAACTAGCATTATGCTTGATAATAATCAATTTTCCATAGGCGCGCAAACCTGATCCACTATATACCACTAGGCCTGCAGCGCTACTTCTTATGGGCGAACCATAGCGACCGGTTATATCCAAGCCCCTATTGCCTCCAAGCTTAGCTGAAAACTTCCGGATAATACGCCCGCGTGCTGGCCACAGCCAGCGCCCTACTCTTACATTCCCAGGCTCAGGAACATAATGAACTGTCTCCTTCGGCTGAGCGCTTTTAACTACTAACTTAGGTTTAACATAAGCTCGATGCACTACGGGTTGCGATTTGGCAACACGCTGCCTTGGCCTCTGATGCGTATAAGTGGTTGCTAAATGCTGACCAACTCGCAAATGATACGGCTGACTAAGACCATTCATACGCGCTAAATCGCGATAATCCATCCCGAAGGCCCAAGCTATTGAATAAAGAGTATCACCAGGATGCACGGCATAACCACGTGCTGGTGCAGTTGAAGTACGATAAACAGAAACAACGGGCGCATAACTATTGCCACCACAACCAACTAGAGCGAAAAACAGTATTACTACTAAAAATTTTAGTTTGCGGTTAATCCGGTAACCCATTGTGCAACCTTCTCAAAAGCTACGTAATTAGTTAAGTCCACCTGCAAAGGTGTAACTGCCACACACCCTGAAGCCACGGCGTGAAAATCTGTTCCAGGACCAGCATCAGCACCAGGACCTGCTGGTCCCACCCAATAAACCATCTGACCATGCGGATTGCGCATCTTCACCATCGGGCCTGCAGAATGTCGTGCGCCAAGACGTGCCACCTCTATGCCTCGAATTTTTTCCAACGGCAAATCAGGCACATTCACATTTAAAATCGTATTTGCTGGCAAAGGGTCCTTAACTACGCGCTCAACTAGCTGTTTAGCGATTGCTCCAGCAGTTGCAAAATGATATTCCGTCGGGTCCACAAGTGAAACTGCAATTGATGGAATACCTAAAATACGCGCTTCCATTGCTGCTGCAACAGTTCCAGAATAAAGCACATCATCACCCAAATTCGCGCCATGATTAATTCCAGAAACAACTAAATCAGGTTTTTTCTTCAGATAGCCACGCAATGCCATATGCACACAATCAGTCGGCGTACCTTCAAGAGAAACAGCACCATTACGCAATACTTGAGGACGCAAAGGAGTTTTGAAGGTTAAAGAATTACTGGCGCCACTACGATCACGATCTGGGGCCACGACATCAAGATCTGCAATTGCGCTTAAAGATTCAATTAGTGCTGCCAAACCATCAGCATGCACACCATCATCATTACTTAATAAAATTCGCATGCGCGTAATATACGCTATATTGGTAAACGGATCTAGCACCCAAGAACAGTCCAAGGTACAATGACAGGGATAATACATAAAGGGAGACCATCATGAATATCGCTGAATTAACTCGCACTGTAAAAGCAATTAGCCAATCAGGAAAAGGCATATTAGCTGCTGACGAAAGTTTCCCTACCATTCAAAAACGTTTTGATAACATCAACATTCCATCAACTGATGAAAATCGCCAAGCATATCGCGATCTTTTATTTACTACGCCAAATGTTAATGAATTTATTAGCGGTGTTATCTTGTTTGAAGAAACACTATTCACCAAAGCAATCAATGGCACCCCATTTCCAAAATTATTAAGTGATCTCGGCATTGTTCCTGGCATTAAAGTTGATAAAGGCACTGTGCCACTAGAAAATGCTAACGGTGAAAAAATAACCGAGGGCTTAGATGGCTTAGTCGAGCGTCTACAAGAATACAAAAAACATGGTGCAAAATTCGCCAAATGGCGAGCCGTATTCAATATTAGCGACAAAACTCCTAGCGATATAGCCATTCGCTTAAACGCGGTCTCACTAGCAAGCTACGCATCGATATGTCAACACGAAGACATCGTGCCAATTGTTGAACCTGAAATATTAATAGACGGCAAACACACCATCGAAGAGTGCGCCGAAAAAAGCGGCAATGTTTTAAGCGCTGTATTTCAGGAGCTACGCGAACAAAAAGTTCTTTTAGAAAACATCATCTTAAAACCTAGCATGGTCATCTCTGGCAAAGAGTGCCCACAACAAGCGTCTATTGATGCAGTTGCCGCTTATACTTTAGCAATTTTACGCGAAACAGTCCCTGCTGCTGTTCAAACAATTAATTTCTTATCTGGCGGCCAAAGCCCAGAATTAGCAACGGCTCACCTAAATGCCATGAATGCTTCTGAAATAGAGAAGCCATGGAATTTAAGTTTTTCATATGGGCGTGCGCTACAAGAACCAGCTTTAACAGCCTGGAAAGGTAAAGCTGAGAATATTGAAGCTGCTCAACAAGCATTCTACAAGCGTGCAAAATTAAATAGCGCTGCTTGTCTTGGTCAATACATGGCTAACATGGAATAAATAATTTAACTAAATTAAACGCAAAGGAGAAACCAATGATAAAAAAAATAGCACTCACTACATCCATTTTAGCTACAGCCATGTTTTGCTATAGCTCTGCATTTGCTGTGCAGGAAATTAATAGCGGCTTTTATGCAGGCATTAATCTTGGATACGGGAAGATGAAAGAAACGATCTCTGGCAGCAATCTTAACAAAACCACCGGATTTGGCGGTCGCGTTGAAGTTGGTTATAAATTTGTCCCAACATTTGCTACTGAATTTGGCTTTTCAATGTTTCGCAATGGCCGCTTTGATAATAGCGTTCAAACAACAAACAATTTTCTACTCGATTTAGCACTAAAAGCTATCGTACCGTTCAAAAACGGCTTTAGTGTTTTTGGTAAAGTTGGACCAGCCGTTCTAAACCACAAATATGAGGATCCAAATAGCGTATTAACTAACAAACGCGCTGGAACCCACATGAAGCCAACGATTTTTGGCGCGATTGGTGCAAGCTATTCTTTTACTCCAAATATAGCTATCAATGGTCAAGTCGCCGCAACCGCTAAAAATGGTAAAAATGCCCCAGCAACATTCTTAGCCACAGCGGGTGTCACATACATCATCCCATTAAGCTATATTTAATTAACCACTTCATATTTATGAGACGCCCAAATTGGGCGTCTCTACGGTAAGATTATAAAATTCAATTAGATCGTGAAATCAGATATAAGCCTTCGAGAACAATATTAGGAACAACATCAGTAAACACCTTTTCCTCGGCAAACAGATGCGCAAAACCACCCGTGCCAATAACAATCGGCGCCTCTTGGGCAAACACCTCTGAACTCAAACCATCAACAATTGCTCGCACCGATGCCAATTGCCCATAATATAAACCCGACTGAATACTCTCCACAGTAGAACAACCCAAAAACTTTTTCGGTTTAACAATATTTACCGTCGGTAGTTTTGCGGTTTTATCCTGCAAAGCCTCCATACATAAACGCATACCAGGAATAATAATCCCTCCAAGAAACTCCTTGTTTTTTGTAACTGGACAAATAGTAGTAGCAGTACCAAAATCAACAATAATAAGGTTTTTGCCAGGGTAACGTATTGCCCCAGCAATAGAACTTGCAATAACATCTGCCCCAACCTCAAGTGGATTTTTATATTTGATTTTAATACCTGTCTTCACACCTGGCTGCAATAAAAACGGATCGTTATTAAAATATTTTTTACAGGCGGCCTGCACAGAATAATCTAAATGCGGAACAACCGAGCAAATAGCAATATTACCAACCTCATCAGGCATAACACCATTCTCACGCAAAACACTACGCAGAAAGATACCTATCTGATCAGAGGTTCCGCCAGAACTCACTTCATAACGAAAACAAAACTGCAAAGCATCATCAGTAAAGACGCCGCCAACAATATGAGAATTACCAATATCAAGACAAAGCACAGAATCTTTGGGTACCTGTCGCATGATCAAGTCCTCCTAAGTGAAAGCGCGAGGATAAAAGATTAACTATGCCAGGTCAACCAAACGCTGATTGGGGGCTATTGCAAGCAGAAAAATGATGCACAGCAAGAAACTAGCATGACATATTGTATAACGCTTCACAGACCAAGTAGACCAGCCTGCTTTGCGTATGTTGAAGCTCGCATAAGCGACCCTCAACCTGTTACAATAAGCCTATGGCAGCTTTAGAAACAACACTCGCATTTCTCGTCCTTTTAGTTATCGATATATTAATCGCGATTCACATTCTCATGACTAAAAATGAAGAACCCACTAGTGCTGTGCTGTGGTTCTTTATTGTCTTTAGCTTCCCTATCTTCGGCGTGATTCTATATCTATTTTTCGGAATCAATCGCATTAAAACTTTAGGTCTTAAAATTGAACTCGCCAATGAACGTATTGATCATGCACAACACGAACAAGTCAGTAAAATTATCAAACAAATTTTCAGCGAACGAGAACAATACATTTATCACAATAAAAAAGAAGATAACGACCCGCTCTCACACCATAAAACACTCGATAGATTACTCCCGAAAACTCAAGCACTAATTGGCAACAAACTCGAACTACTGCGCAACGGCACTACCGCATATCCGAAAATGTTACAAGCCATTAAAAACGCTAAGGAGACTATTCATCTGCAATCCTTTATTATTCATGGCGATATAATCGGTAAAGAGATACTCGATGCTTTGGTTAAAAAAGCTAATGACGGCGTAAAAGTAAAAATACTCTATGATAAGTTTGGCAGCTTAAAATCAATCTTTTCACACTTCTTCGCTAAATATAAAAAAGAGAATCCTAATTTCCAGCTGCACCCATTTGCCTTTATTAACCTATTCACACCATGGCGCGTGCAGTTAAGAAATCACCGCAAACTACTCGTCGTCGATGGCAATATCGCCTTTATTGGCGGCATTAATATTAGCAGCGATAATGACATTCGCGTCTGCAATAAAGACAAATATATTCACGATCTACACTGCATATTACATGGCCCTGCGGTTAGCAGCTTACAAATGTCATTTTTACGTGACTGGCACTACACTACTGGCGCACCCATTTCGCAACTGTTTACCGAACAACACTTTCCAAAACTTACACCACAAGGCGATACTATTGTGCGCGCTGTTGACTCAGGTCCTGGGCAAAACTACGCCGCGACTGAAAAGGCACTTATGAGCGCTATTGTCACCGCCAAAAAATCTCTCTGGATTATGACGCCGTATTTCACACCCGATAAAGCCTTCATCAAAGCCCTAACCATGGCTTCAGCCAGAGGTATTGATATCCGTGTTATCGTGCCAAAAAACAATAACCACTGGTATGCACAATTTGCCTCCCGCAGCATTTACCGAAACCTCCTCTTAAACCGCATCACGATTCTCGAAAAAACCGGTATCTTTTCGCACGCCAAAGCGATGTTAATTGATAATAAATGGGCGATTATGGGTTCAAGCAATTGTGACATCCGCAGCTTCCGTTTAAATTATGAATTAGATTTCGTTGCCACCGATGGCGATTTCATTAACGAACTACGCAAACAGTTCGAACACGAACTTGCGCAATCAGAAGAGATAAAAATCAAAAGCGTCCTAAAAAAAAAGCTACCAAGACAATTATTAGAGAACCTTTGTTCCTTGTTAACACCTGTACTTTGAAATCATAACAAATAATAAAATATTTCGGTTAATTTAAGTTTCTCTTAAGAATAAATCCCAAACCTCATACTACAATTGGCAACTACAACAGTATTTTCTACTATAGTATTTTGCGGATTGGCAACAGCAGAAGCATCAAAAGTTGCTAACACTGCTATCACAATCGGCTCAAAATTAAAGAGTGGTGAAAGCATTACTCCAGAAATCATTGCAGCAGCAGGCTCAATCGCTGCAACGACTGGCGCAATTATGGCTATGAATAATAGAGGCAACCCGCCACCAGCTTTCTTACTGGCATTTTACAGTCTAGCCACAACCAATGTACCTGCCGCTGCAACGCATTTTCGCAAAGGTGAAATCAAGAAAGGTGTTTTTGCTGGTCTTAATGGCGCCTGGTCACTAACTTGCCTAACAGCAGTAGTAAGAGGTCTGGGCCTTCTAGCACCACAACTAGAAAGCACTTTAACCGCAGCACAATATGCAAGCCTTACTATGGCAATACTAAATACTCTGGGTCTAGGGTATGAGCCAAGCAAAGCTTTAGTTAAAGGCACTTATTATTTGATGCAGAAACAATTGGGCACTAAAGAACCGGACGTAGAATCCGCAACTTCGTCTGAAGAGGAAGGTGCCCGCACTTCTGATTTCGATGAAAATGATCCTCTAATAGGGCTTCCTATTAACGCTCCTCAGGATGGTGCTGAACCTGATAGCACTCCACCAAACTTAGGCATGAATTAACACTTCAACCATCTAAATCAAAAAAGAGCCAAGCTAATACTTTTAGTCTTGGCTCTTTTGTTATTAAAGACGCGATAAATCGCGTCTCTACATATCCTTCCCAGCCTGCAAACCCATCGCATAAGCAGCTTGCAATTTGTCCGGGTGCTCGAGAACCTCGCCCTTTTTATCAATTCTTTTATAAAACAACTTCTCTGTTAATTCCATATCTAAACACTCGAAGAAATAGTGGAATATTGCCAGTGTCGGTTCGAAGATCTTCTCGCCTTTGGTGCCAGCTACCGAAATTAAATATACTGGTTTGCGTGGCGCATCTTTCGGCAAGATAGGATTGCGTAAGAAATGTTTACGCACAAAGAATGCCTGACAACGATCAATTAAAGCTTTTAAATGCGATGGCATAGCATAAAAGAATATTGGCATAGCGATAAATAGGCTATCGCATGTTTCTAATTTGTCATAAAGCTCATCAAAATCATCTTTGAGCACACAGCGTCCATCCTTTTCACAGCCGTAGCACTCGATGCATGGACCGATTTTTTTATCGCAGAGAATGACTTCGTCGACTTCAGCTCCTGACTCGCGAGCTCCGCGTATGAATTCACGGTACAAGAGTTCGCTGTTACCATCTCTTCTTGGGCTGGCCATTATCGTTAGAATTTTCATTTTTGTTTCCCGTTCGTAGAGACGCCCAACTTGGGCGTCTTATAAATTTCAAAAAGACGCCCAGGTTGGGCGTCTCTACGCTTTTATTTAATTTTAATTATTCAATGGTTTTTCGAAATGTTGGTAATCTTTCATGTTTGGCCATGAACCGCCCCATACCCAACCGTGCTTGGTAAAATCTTTTACAATAAAGCTATCGTTTGTAGTTTTACCTTTGAATGGCACGCTACGATCTACATATTTTTTACCCTGTTTTGGCTGGATATTATCACCGAAAACATATGGATTCACGAGCGGATTAATATCAATCGCGCCACCATAACTATGCACTGAATATTGATTTTTAAAATCAGTCATCTTGCGACAGTTAAATGCTGCGGTATTATTTTTCACCATCGATGCATCATCATTACCTTTATACATATACATCGGCTTCATGCTCTGGATTGGAAATTTATGCACATATAAATCTTGAAAAATACCGCGCACCTCTTTGGCTAAATATTTATTTACAATCAATGCACCAACATGTGATTTATTATCATAGCCCCAATATTGCAACTTCAAATATGCCAGATCATTTAACGCAACCGGACAACCTTGCCGCCAAGTATATTTTTGCATCTGCGCCTTAACCTTATCTGGTAACGGGGTAATTGTAGCGAAATAGCCACCGTTACCGACATCGATACTTTTCAAGCGTCGCGCTGTAACAAAATGTTTCTGCCAATGTGAATCACTAATTTTACCAATTTGTACAATTGGGTTTTTATAAGTTGTAGCATTAATAAATTCATCGTTACCAAGATACAATCCAACATGATTAATATTGCCATCCTGTCCAAAAAACACGACGTCACCAGGCTGTAAATCGTTTTTGTTTACTTTCACAAAACCTTTCCACGATGCCTGAATACCGGTATCGCGTGGCAACACAACTCCCATCTGTTTGAACAGCATCTGGATAAACGCCGAACAATCAATACCGAAACTAGTAACACCACCCCAAGTGTACGGCACACCAATAAACTTGCGACTAACCTGCAACATCTCTTCAAGAGTTAGAGGTTTTGGATCAACCTTCACATCGCCTCGAAAAACATAACCAACGCCACCACCAACTAGACGCACCTGTAGAAACCGAGCATCGGCACTTTGCACAAGCGGCAGTTCTGTGGAGAAAGGCACCGCCATAATAATGCGATGCAAACCTTCATTAGGTTCACGATAAATATTTGCGAACAGATTTATTACTTCTGCGGTGTGCTTGGCAAGCGGCTTAGCACCACGATAAAGATTACGATTTTTCACCCAGCCCAAATAATGGTCCGGCGTTCGGATTTTTGTCCAACCACGTTTTTTCGAAACAACTGTCGCTTGGGTTGCATAGATTGTCTGTGATACTACTGGCGAGTCACTCTTCGCATACTTATACATGAACGCTGCCGGCACTCTTACTGTAACCACAGCTGCGAAAATCAAGGAACTCCAGAAGAATAGGAACAAGGCAAAATATCTTTTCATCAATAATCTCCGTATTGCGGTAAAAATGAGAGGTAACTATTCACCATCCCCGTCATCCCGTACTTGATACGGGATCCAATAGCACACGCCGTGTGCAATATTCTAAACACCCTGTGGATTCCGCGTTCGAGCCGCGGAATGACGCTAAACAATCACAATGAGTAAGGCTTATTGTAACGAGATCAAAGACAAAAATACAGCGCGTAGAGACGCCCAGGTTGGACGTCTCTACGTTTAAGAACAATACAGTTATTACGATGTTATTTAATCGTTTCCTAGGTCGCGCGAACGCACGCCGGCATATAAATTCTTTTCTATATGCTCAAGCGAACGATTCTTGGTTTCTGGCACTAAAGCGAAAACAAATATTAACCCTAAGAAAGTTAAGCCAGCGTATAACCAGTATGAATTACCAAATCCAAAGACATGCACCAAAGTCAAAAATGATGCCGAAACCAGCATATTAAAACCCCAGTTTGCGCAACTAGCAACCGACATACCAACGCCACGAACATTTAATGGGAACAGCTCTGACATCATAATATATGCAATACCACTAATACTAATAGCGAAAAATACGATCAACATAAGAGCTGCAGACAGGGTGATCCATTTTGGATCTGCACCTAATAGATGATGATAAGCAGCACCCATAGTTAACTGACACAAAACGATACCTATTAAACCAATATATAACAATTTACGTCGACCCATACGATCAACAAACCAAATACCAAAGAACGTTGCACAAACATTAATTGCACCAGTTGCTACCAAAGCAAGAATCTGTCCCGAATCACTATAAAAACCCGCAGCCTTAAACAGCGTTGGTGCGTAATATAAAATTGTATTAATACCAGTAAACTGCTGGAACACAAATAACCCAAAAGCAATAATTACCAATGGCCGCAAGGTTTTCGAAAACAGCAATTTCAAACCACCTGTTGCATGCGCTACGCTCTGCTTTATCTCCTTCAGTTCTCTATTAATTCGCGCCTCACCACGTAATTTATGCAGATTCTCTTCCGCCTCTTTATTGCGCCCACGCAGAATCAACCAACGTGGACTCTCAGGCAAAAACAACATACCAATAGCCAAAAACGCAGCAGGGATAAGACCAACTACAAACATCGCACGCCAATTACCACTCATATGGAATAAATAGTTCACAACAAAGGCGGCTAAAATACCGATAGTAATCGCCATCTGATACAAAAACACCACAGCTCCACGAATCTCAGGTGGCGCCACTTCGGAAAGATACATCGGCACAACCATAGCCGACAGACCAACCGCAAAACCCATAATCAAGCGGCCAACTATTAACAGATTATAATCTGGAGAAACTGCAGCAAACAATGTGCCAATAATAAACAAGATAGCCGTAGCAATAATACCACCCTTACGCCCTAAAAAATGCGCGGCATAACTACTAACAATCGCACCAATTAATGCGCCAGCTGGCACTGCAGAAACAATAAACTCCTGCAAAGTAACACCAGTAATGTTACATAATCCTAATAGAGAATATTCCGGAACATTTAATGCATGCTGTGTCGCGGGCACAACGATATGGAAACTACGCGTAATAAACTGCAGCGCCCCAGAAATAATGCCAGTATCAAAACCAAATAAAAGACCAGCGATCGCAGCAATAGTTGATAAAGTTAGAATATAAGAATAGTTGGTTGCTTTATCCATAGTCCATTTTCCTTTATAGATTAATTACGAAAACGTTATTATACGCGCATTAAAGGACAACGAACAAGCGGCATATAAACTCCATCGACACTTTGAAAAAAAGTAATCTCTTCCACTGAAAGCTCCATCTCAGGCAAACTAATATCAAGGCTAGGTAGATAATAGTCTTCAGCAAGGCGACCAAGCGTCACATGTGGCACATATGCACGCTGCCGACGCTTTACCTCAAAAGTTTGTACGGCCTTTTCAATAACTAAATTAGCACGCAAAAGCTCTATATATGACTCTGGTTTAACCACCAATATCCTAGGGTTTTGAGGCGAGGGAAACAAAACTAGCGAGTGCAATTGCACAGAAAATGGTGGTATTTTTGCAATAGCAGCCGCTGCCTGTTCAGCCATCTCGCTATAATCAGGTGCAATATTCCCCAAGAAACGCATCGTGATATGCATCTTTTCAGGCGGGATCCAATCAACACCGAGCGATCTTGGCTGTAGCTGCTCCATAACCACCACTAACTGCTCTTGAATTGCATCAGGAATTGCAACAGCAAAAAAGGCCTTTATTCTTTCAGCTTTCATTATCACTATCCTCGCAATTTCTTAACCGCTGTTGTAACACAATTAATCGCATAATCAACATCATCTTCCGTAGTGTAATTTCCCAATGAAAAACGAATTGTGCTTAATGCTAAAGCATTACTCAACCCAAGCGCGGCTAAAACATGTGACGCACTAACATTAGTAGAATTACATGCAGAACCGGTAGAAACCGCTAAATCTTTTATCTCAGGCAAAAGATCAGCACCACGCACACCTATAAAACTCACATTTAAATTATTAGCAACACGCTCTTGCATATCACCATTAATGTGAATATCTCCCAATAGCTCTAATCCAGCCAATAATTTATCGCGCAATTTTCTTACGCGCGCGCAGTTTCTCTCGCCCTCTTCTTTCAAAATACGAAAAGCCTCACCCATGCCTGCAATTTGATGCGTTGCTAACGTTCCAGAACGCATACCAAACTCGTGCCCGCCGCCATGAATCTGTTCAGCTAAACGAATACGCGGCTGATGTCGCACATATAAAGCCCCTACTCCTTTCGGCCCATAGGCTTTATGTGCCGAAAAAGACATCAGATCAGCCGGAATTTTTGCGACGTCAATCGCCACTTTGCCTGCTGCTTGTGCCGCATCAACATGAAAAACTATACCCTTAGGTTTCACTAATTCACCAATCGCTTGCACATCTTGAATCACACCCGTTTCATTATTCACCATCATTATCGAAACTAATATTGTGTCAGGTCGCAACGCCGCTTCTAATTTATCTAAAGCAATTAAACCACTCTTCTCGGGAGTTAAATAAGTCACCTCAAAGCCCTGCGCCTCCAAACAACAACAAACATCTAAAACCGCTTTATGCTCGGTTTTACATGTGACAATGTGCTTACCCTTGCGCTGATAAAATTGCGCCGCACCTTTTACTGCCAGATTATTCGCCTCCGTTGCACCCGAGGTCCAAACTATTTCACGACCATCTGCATTAATTAAATCCGCAACTTGTGCACGAGCCAACTCAACAGCTTCACGCGCACACCAGCCATAACTATGCGTACTCGATGCCGGATTACCAAAACAACCATCAAAAGTTAAATATTGATCCATCTTCTCTTTCACCCGCGGATCAACTGGAGTGGTCGCCATGTAGTCAAAATAAATTGGTAACTTCATAATATCATCTCTAAATTAGTAGAAACGCACGAATATGCAACAGTTTTCTACTTGCCCATAACACCCAAACTGCAACAATCAAACGTGACAATATCATACTTAACACA
This sequence comes from Gammaproteobacteria bacterium, assembly GCA_023135155.1. GTDB lineage: Bacteria > Pseudomonadota > Gammaproteobacteria > UBA9339 > UBA9339 > JAGLTR01. The sequence goes on along the minus strand of JAGLTR010000029.1, from coordinate 18,533 downwards.
GCACCATAAATACCGTAAAACGGCATAGTAACAATATCAACTACCACCATAACAATTAGCGCAACCACATTCGCATATACTAACTGCCTATGTCGCCCTGAATACTGCAACAATGGTCGACCAAAAGCGGTCAACATTGATAATATACCAAGAATCAATATCACAAAAATCAGAACATCATATCCGGCTACAAAAGCTTGGCCGAAATGTCCTAAAAGCGCTTTCCCATAAACAATGATCGCAATGGCTACCAAGATAATTGGCGGTACAATAATATAATTACAAATATTAGCATATTTCTGTAGGTACACATGATTTTGGCGTCGTACCAACACACGAACACGCTGAGCAATAACCGCATTTAATGCTAGCGGCATCGTTAAAACACCACTACTAATAGTTAATACTGCAGCTAAAATACCAACTTGCGCCTCATTCGGCCCTAGCAACTCTAGTAATAGTAAATCCACAGTCGTTACGCCAGCAAAAATTAGGCTCGCGAACATTATAGCTGTAGACACCGCAAACCATTTACGCTTTTGATATTCAGCCTGACTAAAATCCACTTCGTACGGTAGCGCCGCCAAAAGCAAAATAAACTGCGTAATAACAACTACAAACAGACCAGTACCATACACCATGAGCGCTTGATACATTGTTAAAATAGAGCCTTTGGAGGTAAAAAGAAAAATACCGAACGCCATCAATAAAAACGGCAATATTTTAAACGTCAATAAAGACCATGCAACCTTATGCAAACTACGCAATAATTTCGCCTGAAACACAATGAGCGCAAACATCGGCGCAAACCATATCGCAAATAAAATAGGATGATAATCAAAAAACGTACCTACGCCTACACGACTCAACAAATACAACACTGTCGCAATTAAAAACATAACAGTAACAACAACGACACTGATCAATAAAATAAGTTTTAAGTGATGTTTAATATATCCAGAAACCCGCGCCCAGTCGCGCTTATATACATACTCAGGAATAAACCGCAACGCCGCCTCATCTGAACCTAGCAGCAACACTGTGCCAGCAAAAAACACCACATTAATCATGGCGGCATAATCGCCATACGCCTCGGCTTTCAAGTGGTTCGCTAGAAGAACATTAACGCCATATCGAGCCACAAAACTTATGATAATAACCGCTATGGTAAAATAACTTGCCTCTACCAGTCGCTTCCACTTCCATTCTGTACTCATAATACCTTCCCTTTCGTCATTGCTGATAAAATTCCGCGCAAAATTTTAATTTCGGTTTGATCAATTGTGGCGCGATTAAACAATCTGCGTAAACGCTGCATCATGGTTTTACTACGCTTTGGATCCATGTACTTAATAGCAACCAAAGTTTCAAAAAGATGCTGATAAAACTGTTCCATAGCATCAGCCGTTGCTAATTCAGTCTGCACAACATTAACAACAGGCGCATTTAAACTCACGACATATAACTCATAAACAATTACCTGCACAGCAGCAGCTAAATTTAGAGAACTAAATTCCTCAACAGTTGGAATATGGACATGAAAATTACAACGCTGTAGTTCAGCATTACTCAAACCTGAGCTCTCGCGCCCAAAAACCAGCGCCACCTGACCTTGCGCAGCTAACTCTTGCGCTTTTTGGGCACACTCTCGTGGAGTTAATAGCGGCATCTGGACCGCACGCTCGCGTGCGCTAGTTCCCATCACCACATTACAGCCAACTAAAGCTGCATCAACATTATCAACAACTACCGCTTTAGCTAGAATTTCATCTGCTCCCGCGGCACGTGCGGTCGCTTCAACATGCGGAAATACTTTGGGCGCCACCAGATAAAGATGCCTTAACCCCATATTCTTCATCGCCCGCGCGGTAGCACCAATATTGCCCGGATGCGTCGTTCCGACTAACACAATGCGTATATTCTCTAGCACACTAACCTCGAAGCTATAAAAACGCTCAGTATGCGCAAATAGGGGCACAAAAACAACCAGGGGGTAAGAAGAAGTGGTAGGCCGTGAGCGACTCGAACGCTCGACCAACGGGTTAAAAGCCCGCTGCTCTACCAACTGAGCTAACGGCCCACATCAAAGAGGCTGCAATAATACAGACTTACCCAAAAATATCAAGACTAGACCGGGCTTTAACATCGCCATCCCTCCACATTAACAACACCGTCATTCCGCGGCTTGACCGCGGAATGACGAGAGTATTATCTCGGAATAGCGATATCGTTATCACAAAATGGCGTAATCATTTATTTTTGCACTAAAAACATTTCCAATCAAACAACACTATGAGTATTCGACCAACAAATTCGCTCTGCTACTCACCAGACTCGTTGAACGTATTCCAGAACTCAACACCATTCCATTTCAGTTGTGCTTCAGAATAAAGAACGCGCTGTAGCTCACCAATCGCCTCTTGCAGGTCATGATCATTCACGGCATCTGCAACATTTGGCAAGCCTAAAAAGAGTCGCCCATCCCAACGTAATTCCGCCCACTTTAGCAGGCCATTACGCGTTTGATGCGGATCATTTGCAACAGCAGCCTCTTCAATTAACTGACGCGCTAAACGCAAAGAACGCTTACGCTCATGCACAATAATCGCTTCTTGTGCACTCACCATCTCTTTACGCTTCGTAACAGCCCAAATCAATGAAGCAAGTAACAAAACAATAAACAACAACAAAACACCCCATAACCAATAATCTGAAATCGCTAATAACACATCACCTGGGGCTTTATTAATATTTTTTATCGACACACTAAGGTCTTTTAATGACGTCGTTGTCGCAGGCAGATTGCCTGCTAAAGGCGCTACGTTAATTGTGCGCGCGGCAATTGTGCTCTGATCAGGCTTATTATTAAGCGTATTCCACCATTTAACCGTTATTACAGGCAAAACCAGTTTACCACTACGCGTAGGCATTAATTCGATCTTCTGCTGCCAACTGCCGATAACATCAGCACCCAAAGCAACCGATCCACTATCAGGCTGCAAAGCATAGGTATGCACATTAACTAAATCGCCCTGATAAATTTCAGGTAATTGCAACGCGGTTAACCCAACACCACGCAAAATTAAAATACGCGTAACTGTTTTACCAACTTTAAATTGCGGATTTTTCGGAAGCCATGACTCAAGTAATACTAACTGTTTTGCCGGCACCCACCATTTTTTATCAAAAGTTTGTGGAATTGGCTGCACATTTAAATTTAATATTGATGCTACTAAACGCACATCCTTCCGCTCGCTGAACCTTCCGACTTCACCACGAAACACTGGTGGAATAATTGAAATGTGGCCAACACGCATAGGGAATATCGCATAACGACGCTCATAAATGCGATATTTTCTGCCAGCAATCGTTAAATCATAATTTCTATCATGCCCTAGGCGACTAACTATGCTGCCAGCAACGGTTGGATCACCCAACACACCATCAGACACATGCCTCAAAGAAAATAGCTTTACCGTATAAATAACTTGCTGCTCTAAGTAAGGGCTATTTAAATCGACTCTTGCTGTCAATAAATTATCTAATGGCTTGCCATCTTTTGTTAACTCAACAGCAACTTTTTTCACAGTAATTGTTTGTGGCAATGTTTTTTGCTTACCGATATTTAAAGATGGAATTGTTATTACACCAGCATGCTTAGGGACAAGATCCGCAACCAATATACTAAGACGTTTATTATCATTTGTATAAGCAACATCATGCTTAATAATACGACGTCCAATCAAAAGAAAGTCTTTACGCAAAGGTGCCAAATCATAATTCGATGGAAATCGATTAGCCTTAACCGTAACAACCAGTGTCAGCGAATCACCAAGATTAACGCTTTTTTGATCTACACGCGCACTTACTGCAAAAACTGAAAGTGAAAAAGACAGAATGACGAGAGAAATAATTGCCCTAGAAAATATCCTTACCGCTTGCATACCACACTCCATGCCATATCCATAATGGCGATATTATGACAGAGAAAATAAAAACAGGCTAGATGTATTGAAAAAAAAAGCCCCGCTTGACGGGGCTTTTGTAACACTTACGAACCTGAACTGACTGTTTTTCGTAGCTGCTCTTGAGCCAACCTTGCCGCAGCACTATTAGGGTACAGCTTAACGACTTTCGAGAATTCAGCTTGCGCTTGCTTGGACTTACCTTGCATCAAATGGATCATCGCTAATTTATATTGCGCATCACCAACCTTGCTTGAATCAGAATACTTCGTCACTACCGCCTGAAATTCAGATGCCGACAGTGTCATTTTTGACTGCAAATAATAAACTTCACCTAACCAGTAGTGTGCGTTAGCAGCATATTTACCATTAGGATAATTATTGATATAGGCATTTAACTGTGTAACTGCTGCCGCATATTTTTTCGTCACCAGAAGATTAAAGGCCTGTTTATATGCCTGCTGATCTTTATTAACAACAGATGTATCCGTAGGTGCTGCCGTGACTAATTTCGCTATCGGTGTTGTAGTGGTAGCGTTATCATCAGCACCAGTTTTCTGCCGCTTTATCTGCTGCAATAAATCTTGATAAAAACTACGCAACTGATCATTCAATAATTTTAAATCATGTTGTTGTACATCTAACTCGCCTTGCAGTTGCTGAAATTGCTGCTGCAATTGATCGATCTTTTGCGAAAGATTCACGGCATTAAGGTTTTGCATCTGTTGCTCTAGCTTGGCGACACGCTGATCTAGCGAGAGTGACTGCTGCACTGGTGACGCTATAGACTGCGCTATGGTTGTTGCCTGACCAACATCAGTTTGCGCCTGCACTGGTTGTACAGCTGCTGGCACTGACTGGCTATTCGGTGTTGACTGCCCGGCTGGTGTTGATAAATCTTCAATCGGCACTACATCCGCAAGCGCAAAAGTAATAAAGCCAATCGTTAATACAAATACAATTAATTTAACTTTATTCATAATTATTTTGCCTCGTAAACTAAACTAACACGACGGTTCTGACGCCAGCAACTATCGTTATGACAATAGGCAACCGGCTTTTCTTCACCATAACTCAAAACCACAATCTGCTTATTATTCACACCTTGCAGTTTTAATATTTGCGCCACAGCTTTTGCTCGACGCCAACCTAAAGCAACATTGTATTCACGACTTCCCCTCTCATCAGTATTACCTTCTAAACGCAGACGTGCACCTGGATGTGCAACCAAATAATTGGCTTGTGCTTTTGCTGAAGCCGCATCTAATTTTGAGAGCACATCGCTATCAAAAGCAAAGTGATAAACCTGATCACGTGGTGCCATTAACTTCTGGCGTGTTGCCAAATCTTGGCCCGCAAAACCGCTCTGCTGTCCCAACCCTTGTGTTACAGCACCTGAAGATCCGGCTACCGCTCCTGAAGCACCAGTGGCTGAACCTTTGTGCAAAGTTGAACACGCACTTAATGCTAAAACACTCATAACAATAAAAGACAATTTGATAATTCGCATAATAGTTCTCTCCCTCTAGATAAACGGTCCCCAGGCTGGCTCTTGCACCTCGCCCTCTTGCGCCGGCAATCTTAGCTTCACACGTCCATCTAATGAGACTTCAGCCAGAATGCCGCGGCCACCATAATTAGTCGCATATACTACCATACTTCCATTTGGCGCAATACTAGGAGATTCATCCATGCCCGCCGCTGTCAGAAAGTTAATCCGTCCGGATGCTAAATCTTGCGCCGCGATATTAAACATCCCGTCCTCGCGATGCAACATTACAATTGACTTACCATCTGCTGTAAACGAAGCGCGTGCATTATAATTCCCTTGATAGGTAACTCGCTCAACTTTCTTATTATTTAAATAAACTCGATAAATCTGCGGACCACCCTCGCGACTTGAGGTAAATATTATTGATTTACCATCAGGCGCCCAAGCCGGTTCTGTATCTAAAGCATAGCCTGTAGTAATTTGTTCCAGCTTATTACTGCGCAAATTTAATGTGTATATTTTTGGATAACCGGTTTTAGTTAATACCAATGCCATTTTTCTACCATCAGGTGACCAAGCTGGTGCGCCATTAATACCCGGGTATTTTGTAACAACTCTGCGCTGACCTGTTGCAACATTTTGCACATAAATTGTGGCACGCTTATTCTCAAATGATACATATGCGATCTTACCGCCATCAGGCGACCAAGCCGGTGACATCAATGGCTCCGGAGAAATCAACAGCGCGCGGGGATGAAAACCATCCTGATCGGCAACCATTAAGCTAAACTTTTGCTTATCGCCATTACGCTGCACTAACACATAGGCAATTTTTGTTGAGAATATTCCGCGTACACCAGTTAATTGCTGATAAATTAAATCACTAACATGATGCGCCAACTCTCTTAATTGAAACTTAGAGCAATTAAACCCCTCTTTTAATAAAACCTTATGATTATAAATATCAATTAATTTAAATCTAATTTCATAACCGTAACCACCCGCACTAACAGATCCAACAATCACATTATTAATCTTTTGTCCGCGCCAATAACTATAATTAATTTTATTATTATATCCCTGTGGTGACGGGAGATCTTTAGGTAAAGAAATATTAAATTGCCCACTATTACCAAGGTCACCATTGACTACTTGGGTAACATTTGCAGCCGCACTATCTCCAGCAAAAGGCATTAAAGCAACCGGCAAGGCTTTATCAACTCCCTGCGTTAACTCAAGATCCAAGGCCGCTGTAGCATACAACGGTAACGCTACCAAAATAACAAAAACCACCCCAAACAATTTCTTCATAAAAACCCCACACATCAATAACACCACCAAACGTGGACTAGCTCATTTATCGTAGAGACGCCCAACCTGGGCGTCTCAGAGCCATATAAACTCTGCTGCGTCATACCGCGCATTTTAATATTCTTCCGGGCTTATAATTTTAGGACCGCTATAAATACATCCATGTACGCTACCGAAGCGACTTCCTGTCGCCTCGGCCCCTAAAATGATAAGCCCTCCAGAATATACATGCACTACCACCGCTATATATGTTAACCATAGAGACGCGATTTATCGCGTCTTCCTTACCCAATATAGTTTACCCACAAAACAAAAAAATGAAATGCCCAATCAAAACAATTTTTAACCAACCTGCGGTCTTACCGTCAATCGAATACTACGAAAACGATCAAACATACTCGAATCCTTTGGCACCGGCAGAGGCGAAGCCTTCCAAACAGCGGTCTGCGCAGAACGATCTAAAACCGGATTACCACTGGATGTAACAACACTAACATTCAACACCGCGCCCCCAGGGGCTAAATTCAACAACAACTGACAAGAGATCCCCTGCGCCAAGTTACTCGGCACAATCCACCGCTCCGATATCGCCTGCACAATAAGCGCCTTATATTGATCAACAACGGATTGGATTTTCGCCGCTTGCGCTGCAGCCATCTGTTTTTGTTCTTGGGCTATCTGTTGCTGTAACAGCTGCTGAGCAGCCACTTGCTGTTTGGCATGAACTAGTTTTTTCTGTTGCTGAAGCTTAGCCTGCGTAGCCGCTAACACAGCAAGATGCACCCGTTTTTGCCGCATAGCTTTCGCAGCTACAATATGCTGCTGATGTAGCTTTTGTTGATGCAATACACGTAGATGCGCTAAGCGTATAGCCTTGGCGTGCGCTATCTTCTCAGCTTTAACACGCGCTAATTTTTGCTGCTGTAAAATCTCACGTCGCTGGGCAGCTAACTTCGCAGCCCGCAGTTGCTGCAAATATCGCAGATGAGCCATACGCTTAGCCTCTTGCTGCGCTTTGATCGCAGCCAAACGCTGTTCCACAGCATGCTGACTCACCGCCTCGGCATTAATGATTTTTACTGAACTATTACTGCTGACAGCATAGTGGTGAACATGTGCAAATTTCAAAAATAACAGACTAAAGATCAGCAGATGCAAAGCAACTGCATAAAACAGCGGGTATTTATAGATGGAATCCTTCACTGATTTTATTCTAATTTATCCTAGTCTGGAGTTGCAACCCTATTGTCCTACTACCGCAACGCCGCCATTAAAACATCAAGCTGATCAGGCTGATCAGAACCACTATCGGTACCAACTGTCGGAGGCAGTGAAAACAACGCTGCTGACACCGCACCGGCAACAGGCTGTCTGGCAACTCTCTCCGGAGTATGCATAGTTGCCTCCTCCTTTAAAACAGCAATAAACCGTTCAAGTATCTGCCCAATCTCAACAGCAACTCGTGCCGTAACCTCTCCAGTAAATGCTTTAGCCACAATCTCCGCACACAACCTCTCAATTTCCTGGACTTCTACAGGCAATCCCATATTTTGCATACAATCCACATCACTATTTCTAGCAACCAAAGCACGCGCATATTTTGCTGAATCCTCTTTCCACTGATCTTTCATTTGCGCCAACAAAAAATCCTTACGAAAATCACACTTAAATAGCGAATCGGCGTATTGCAGCTGAATAACATCACCATCCAGCTTACCTTTTAGCTCAATTATTCTTTGAGCCAACCAAACCAAATCATTATCATTAATTTCATTAATACGAGCAACAAACCCTTTGAACGACTCCCAGCTTGCAAATAACAATAAATGTTTCTGAAAAGATATAAAACACGTACGGATTGTTTCCATTGAGTCAGGCGCTTTTTTTACCGAGATCTGCAAGCTCATTAAAGCAGCCACATGTTCCTGGCACATAACCTCTACTAAACGCACCAATTGGTTCTGCTCGCTAGAACTATTTTTAACTGGAAAAGAGCGTATAAAACCCAAAAACTCAAACTGCCTATTACACTCATGATGACGATAGTTTTGTGTTTTTAATAAAGCTGCAAATAACCTCTGATCCTTCAGCAAATCAACTATACTATCAGCAATAGAAATTATCTCCTGGACAGAATGATCTCTTGTTGCTAAAAATATATCGTCCCAAGAAATCACACTCTTTTGCAATAAACTGCCTAAACTCTGCGAATGAACTAACGCATGATAATCAGATAAAACAAGTTGTTCCCCTGCAGCCCCAATAGAAGCAATTACAGATATAGGAATTTTAGCCAAACTATTTAATGTCGCTATTCGCTCCGGCAATGTAACAGCTGCAGGATCATTAGTCAGAAAATCAGCAACTGACAACCACCCTTTTTTAATAAGCTCATAACACACCTCAGAGTTTAAAGCAGCAAAAAGCTTAATCAAACTATCTGTATCAGCGAATGAATTTTGCAGAGCTTCATTATACAAAGAAAATAGAGCGTAAATATCTAACCAATTTTCTTTTATCAAAACACGCAAATAATGCAACGACATAATCACGTGAAAAAGCTGCCAGAACCTATCCTCCTGCTGCACAACCGGCAAAGCTAAATCTCGAGGACCACTGTCAGTTGGACCATTATATGTAAACTCAATACGCTCAAGCAAAGCAACACAATCAACACTCATCTCAGCTATGCGAGCCATCTCATCCGGTGACAACCAGCTATAGAAATCCGCCAATTGCAACAAGTTAACACCAGAATTTACCGTCCTATCATAATCTCGAACACTCTTAACCACCTGCCGCACATATTCAAAAATAGCTATGCCATTATCAGCATCACGAGAGATATTACGCAATATCTTGCTAGTAGTTGCAAAACCTAAAACTTGCATAGTTTCCAGTATATCGTCATAGCTTATTAAGCCCGAAGCTAACAGTTGCACCAAACCACGCAATCGAAAAAGCTCATAAAACTCCTCGTTATTTAACGGACCATTCTTATCCCTTACAACATATTCAACCGTTCTAGCCAAACTAGCTAAACTGATTTTTTTTGCCCCCCAGAGGCTGTCAAAACACTCCCAACCCTGTAACGCAGAGAAAAAACCAACCACAAATTTTCTATCCGCATAAGCATCAGAACTTTGATCTTCCTGACTAAAATTAAATTTATTAATTAATGCAAAGGCATCATCAATACCATCATCTTGCCGCGCGAACATCGTAATAACCGATGCGCCCATAGCCAAATAAAAATCCCTAAATTTATAAAAGTCACCTTTCTCTTGAGCGCATTCAGTATTTTGTGCCACACACCCCTCTAAATACTCGGTTAATAATAGACCCTGAGGCTCAGATAGTTGCTCAAATATCTTAATTGCAGTCAATTCACCAAATGCACTGACAAATTGCAAGATAAGCGGCACGCTAAAACTCTCCTTATCGAGAGCTGCGACAAGATATGGATCGGAAAACAGCACATAGAAATTAGCAAGCGTCAGCCTCGCTTCATATAGGTGCACCATATGCAGATAATCAATTTTACCTTCTCGTAGTAGCTTGCTTAACGCTGTATTTTGCGCCATAAACGATAACACTCTTACCAAAAACTCTGCACGCCCAGGAACGCCATCTACTGCAACATCCTTTTCAGCATTTTGATTAAAATTAACTTTGCGCAATAATTGCATTAGGTTCATATCAGCTGCCATCGCCAAACATAAGCATTCCGCCTCAACTTTACTTAAAAACCCATTTAGATTCTCCAGCAATCCTTCTTGCTCAGCCCCGGCTATGTGCCCCCTTATCCAAGGAATCAATCGTGCATAATCATGCGTAGAAATCACCTTCAATAAATTATAAACATTCACTATCCCAATTTTACTGTTTAGCCATATTAAATCATCAAACGTAATAAAATTATCTTTTAATAGTGTGATTTTTAGCGGGGTATTTAATTCGTCAACAATCCCGGGAACTTGCGCAATATTATTAGGATTCACCAAGATCATGCTTACGAAATCAAAAAAACCCATCCCATTTTGTTGCACAAGGCTCAAGTCCGTTGGCGACCTGCGACTCTCAATTCCCTGCCGATGCGTTAAAACACCAAATCGCAAGTGCAAATGCCTCTCCTCATTCGCCTCAACCTGATCCACAACAGTTTTTTTAACACCATCAACACGAGCAGAGAGCTGCTCGATCTCGGTAATGGAAATCCTATATTCGGTAGACAAGGCAAATGCTACTGCGATAGATACCAACGCATTTTTATAGTATGCCTGATGCTCTTTTGATGACATCAAAGCAATATTACGTAGAAAATCTGGGGAGATCTCTCCAGACAACAGGCCTGCACGCACATCATTATCATTCGTTAAATCAATAATTCTTTCAGCCAACCTCACATTTTCAGCATCATGCTCATGATCAAATATACGCACCCACTCATCAAAATATTCTTTAGAATACTTGCTCTCTTCTTCAGTTAATTTACTATTATCCCCACCACCATATAAGGGAAAATATCTCTTAGCCATTTCCCTCAAGTTAGTAATACCAAATAAGTTAATTGTCCCCGGAAATACAGCGCTTTTACTCTGTAATGCACACAAGCCTGCAGTAATTTCACGCGCGGTAATTGTTCGCCACAGTATTTGCGCAACATATTGATACAAGTGCGTGCGCAACTCCTCTTTACGGTCACTAGTTAAAACAGCTGAATTAGAATCTACTACCACATCATCTCTCCTCTTAAACAAAGATAACTCGAATAATCAAAAACCTGAAACAAATAAATATAAGCTATTCGCCTTTTCTATTATCCTCAGTCATCAATCCAACCCGAGGCACGCCTGCATGTTGCAGCAATACCATAGCCTCTACTACTCTTCCATAATTTACGTTCGCATCCCCTTTAACTAAAACCTGGCGCGCACTGTTGTTTGCTTTTTCGGCGGCTATTTGTGTGGATATTTCACTAATTAATTCTTGATCGGTTACCGGCAGTTGCGGATTCTGCGCGATATTCAGATAATATTTTCCTTTCGCATCGACTGAGACGATTATTGGAGTTTTTTCTTTCGTTGCTAATGCTTTAGCTGCGGCTTTCGGCAGATTTACTTTTACACCTTGCGATAATAGTGGCGCGGTAATCATAAAAATAATCAATAAAACCAACATAACATCAATGTATGGCACAACATTTATTTCAGACATTGGTTTTCTTTTGATGCGTGTTCTCATCACAAAGAACATCCTCCTCGCCTATTATCATAAACAGCATACTCAATACTTCTCATAATAAACTCTTTAGCTTTTCTGTAAGTCGTGAGAATAGCTCATCACTTTCAACAACCTCTCCTGCCAAAACTGCCCGCTTACTTTGTAAAATTAACTCCATCAATAAGTATGCTGAACGCCTTTGCGCATAACCAGATATCTCATATGACAATGATTTTTCCATTCTACCGCTGTCCATGCGCCTGTCGATGCAGAATACTCGAGAACTCTTCTTGGAAGGTGTAATAATTATTTGTTAATTGCTCAGCCGAGTTAGCGTAGCGGTTATAGAAAATTACCGCGGGGATCGCGGCGAATAAACCCATCGCAGTAGCAATTAGCGCTTCGGAAATGCCGGGTGCCACCATGGAAATCGTCGCTTGCTGCACCGCACCTAAAGCACGAAATGAGGTCATGATGCCCCACACTGTGCCAAACAATCCAACATAGGGACTCGTTGAACCAACCGTCGCTAAAAATGAAAGGTTTTGTTCTAATTTATCAACCTCTTGCGAGAGCGCAATACGCATCGCACGCTCTGTGCCCTGCATTATCGCTTCGGGACTGGCGAGCGATTTATCACTTAAGCGACTAAACTCTTTAAACCCTGCGTAAAAAATATGCTCTAGCCCTGACAAATTACCTTGGCGTTTTAAGCTTTGAAACAATTTATTAAGATCGGAACCCGACCAAAACAGTTCTTCGAATTCAGTAATGCCTGCGCGCGTTTTTCTTAAAAAGAAACCACGCTGAAAAATAATAGTCCAGGAAACAATCGAAGCAATTAATAAAAGCAGCAATACTAAACGCACAACCGGGCCGGCACTCGCCACAATGGCCCACAAAGAAGCATCAGTTGTCACCAGTCATTCCCTCCACTATTTTCGGTAACATGCGACATGGCCGCATTTTCCTATCAAGACTTACAACCGTCACCAAACCTTTACAAATAATTTCATCCGGCGTATCTGCAAAACGGACGACATGCTTAAAAGTAATTTTAACGCGCGAAACCTCTTCAACACTTGTAACAACTTCTAACAAATCATCGAGTTGCGCGGGTCGCAAGTATTCTAAATGAGCGGCACGCACCGCGGTTAATATTCCTTCTTCAGCTAAATCACTTAACTGCACACCAAGCGTACGACACCACTCGGATCGTGCTCTTTCCATAAAATTCAAATAGTTAGCATGATAAACGACGCCTTCGGCATCTGTATCTTCATAATAAACGCGAATTGGAAAAATAAACTCCTTGCTCATGGGAGTTATCTTAACACAATAATTTCATGAGGCAGAATAGGGATGTAAATAAATTTTTTCGTAGAGACGCCCAACTTGGGCGTCTTCTTAAACAAAATGAGACGCCCTAGTAGGGCGTCTCTACGTGCAGAAATCCAGATGATCTTCAATAGAATCGATAAATGCTTGCTCAACATCTAGCCGGGTTCTTCCTTGAAAAGTTATAACATCTTTAATATTAATAACTTGTCCATGAAAAATTCTCGCCTCCACATCAAATGAATATCGCCCTAAAAAATTTTTATATCGCAACATAATCATTACCCCACGAAACTAAAACAACTCATCCGGCGATTTTTCAACAACAACCCCAAAATGCTGATAAGCTTTTTTGGTAGCCACACGTCCACGCGGAGTGCGCATCATAAAACCTTGCTGGATTAAGAACGGCTCTAATACATCTTCAATTGTGCCGCGCTCTTCGCCGATGGCCGCGGCAATACTCTCCACACCAACCGGACCACCATCAAATTTCTCGATTACCGCTAAAAGTAATTTACGATCCATAACATCAAAACCAAAGTGATCAACTTCCAAAAGATCCAACGCACCATGAGCAACTTTATGGTTAATCTTGCCATCAGCTTTGACCTCAGCATAATCACGCACACGCCGTAAGAGTCGATTAGAAACGCGCGGTGTCCCACGTGAACGGCGAGCGATCTCTTCAGCACCTGGGGACTCAATCCCTACTCCTAAAATATCCGCAGATCGATGCACAATCTGTATCAATTCACTAACCTGATAAAACTCCAAGCGCTGCACAATTCCAAAGCGATCGCGCAATGGCGATGTCAGCGAACCGGCGCGAGTGGTAGCTCCCACTAAAGTAAACGGCGATAGATCCAGCTTAATGGAACGCGCCGCAGGCCCTTCACCAATAATAATATCAAGCTGATAGTCCTCCATCGCCGGATAGAGAATCTCTTCAATCACAGGGCTTAAGCGATGAATCTCATCAATAAACAATACGTCATGTGGCTCAAGATTGGTCAATAACGCCGCCAGATCCCCAGCTTTTTCCAGCGCCGGACCTGAGGTCTGCTTCATCGACACACCCATTTCGTTAGCGATAATATGCGCTAACGTCGTCTTCCCAAGCCCAGGCGGGCCAAACAAAAGAACATGATCCAAGGCATCGCTACGCTGACGCGCCGCTGAGATGAATAGATCCATCTGTTCGCACACGCGCTCTTGGCCAATATAATCACCCAAACGCTTCGGACGAATGGCTCGATCAATGGCCTCATCCTCGCGTAGGTTATCTGCGGTAATAATTCGATCTGAAGTAATCATAGGATGCGATTATACTATGAGCACACGCGGTTTGCAGTAACGGTATTCGTGCTATAATCTAATCATCATGGAACATAAAACCGATAAACACATCATCAAAGAACTGCGCGCAGAGCTAAAAAAAGTAAAAACCGAAAAAGATGACCTTGAATTGGTAATCGATAATTTACCAGGGCATGTTTACTGGCTTGATAAGAATTTAGTCATTCAAGGATGCAATCGCAACCAGGCCACTGCCGCGAAATTAAATCACTGGAAGGAAATAAAAGGCATAAAATTAGAGGATATGAATTTTGGTTGCGATCGGGAAGTTATTAATAAAACCAATCGTAGTGTTCTCAAACATAATAAAATGATTATACAAGAAGAGTTTGGTTCAAACGAAAATGGTAAAAGACTATTTCTATCCGAAAAAAAACCATTAAAAAACAAAAAAGGAAAGACTGTTGGTCTTGTAGGGATTTCATTAGATATCACTGAAATGAAAGATCGAGAAAAACAACTAGAACAAGCAAAACTTCGGGCAGAACTTACCGAACAAAAAAGATTTGCTTTTCTTACAAAATTACGAAATACCACCATCGGTCAAACAACCACCAAACCATCTGATTCGATTGAAACACTTAAAGAAATCATTGATTATCTAGAAAACATAATAGCTCGCATGCCTGGACACGTGTTCTGGATTGATCGTAATAATAATTTTCTAGGATGCAATAATAACCAAGCCAAAGATATAGGCCTAAAATCACGCCATGAAATTATCGGCAAAACAATTAGTGATTTCCAAAATAGCGACAATACCAAGAAAATTGTCAAGCTTAATAATAAAATTATGGATTCTGGACGTCGCGTAGCAATGGAAGAAACGGGATTCCTACCTGATGGAAAAACTGTAGGCATATACTTATCTTTTAAGGACCCTATCATCGACAAAAGTAACAAGGTTGTCGGACTATTAGGGATATCACTAAATATAACCAAGCAAAAACAAACCGAACAGGAATTAAAAATAGCAAAAGAAATGGCAGAAAAAGCAAATATAGCCAAAACAGAGTTTATAGCAAACATCAGTCATGATATTCGCACACCTTTAAGCGGAATAATAGGCCTCACAAGAATTATACAAAAGAAACCAACCAGCAAAAAAAACGCTTCCTATGCGCAAAATATTGATAACGCTTCACACAGACTATTATCAATCCTAAACGCAGTAATAGAATTCAGCAAAATAGAAACTGGGATATTTCCAATCACAAAGAATTGCTTCAATCTAAAAGATATGCTGGTTAGTACGGCGTCAGTTTTTAACGATCAACATCATAAATTTGACATCAAGTACCCGAATGGAATCCCTAGATATATTATTACTGACAATATTCGCTTAAATAGAATTGTCATGAATCTACTAAATAATGCCATAAAATTCACCGAAAAAGGCATAATAACCACTAAAGTCAAAATAGAAACAAAGTCGAAAACTAAAGCTAACTTAGAGCTATCCATATCTGACACTGGCATGGGTATACCAGAAGATAAGCTGCAAACTATCTTTGATCGTTTCTCTCGAATAGAATCATCTTATACCACAAACAAACAGGGAACCGGCTTAGGACTCAGCATTGTTAAGCGATTTATAGATGAGCTAAATGGAGAAATCTTTGTGAACAGCCAAGTGGGAGTAGGATCAACTTTCACATGCCATATTCCTATCAAACTACCCAGCAAAAAAGTAACAACAAAAAAACAACCAACAAGCAAGCCTATAATAACAAAGCCAAACAAAACATTAAAAATATTATTAATTGAAGATGACGAAATATGTCAACTAACAGAGAAAGTTCAACTAGAAGACCTAGGACATAAGGTAGATATTGCAAGCAACGGGAAACAAGCATTAAATAAAATAAATAGTTTATACGACGTCATTATTTCCGACATAGGACTACCGGATATAGACGGCATCGAATTAGCAAAAAAAATACGATCAGGAGAAAGCCCGAATAACAAAACTCCCATAATATCCCTATCAGCCCATATCTACAGCAAACTATCAAACGACTGCAAAAAAGCGGGAATTGACTATGTGATTTCCAAACCTCTTGATACAGACACAATCAACGACGCTCTCGCAAAAACATCAAGAAAAAATAAGAAATCAAACAAATAATCTACGGAGAAGAGGGAATAGCTGCATTAGCCACAAACTCTTCTGCAACATCATCAACAGGTTTAATTTGATACTGCCCAAATAATGTGTAAAGTTTGTGATCCCGCTTATAAGAAGAAGCCCCATTAGAAGCCCTCCTTGGTGGAGAAACCGAGTCATTCCCATTTGCCCTACCGTCAGCTCGATTAGTCTTGTCTTCTTTTATAATACACCAATCATCTTGATATTCTTGCGTCAATTCCTTCAATTGACTTGTCTGAATAGCATTAAAATCTTCTTTTAACGAACGCAAAATTTTACTAACAATAGTCATCATGACAACATCCGTTTCATCTAAACCCGTCGAAAGGCAAGCATACGCAAATGCAATGATATTATCAAACGTCCCTTTATACTCACCAACGCCGCCATTTAAATTAATAACTAAATTACTAATTAGCTGATGCGACTTTAAAGCATCAACTAAATCTGAGGCATTACGATGCTGAGCAACCTTAATAAGCTCACCCCTCATGCTATAACCAAAACCATGGTACAACTCAGGGTTTTCATGAGGATCAAAAGAATCGATACTTCGCTGATCTCTACCATAAACTATTCTCTGCCAAGAGGGAGTAATATAGCCTTTTTTATCTGTTATATAGTGGAAGTTATTACGCAAAAAGGCAAAAACAGCAGCCTCTCTTGAAGGATATGCAATATTATTAATATCCCTATTAAGCTCCATCAAAAAATAAACACTTTCTAATATAACCGTTACTTGATAATTCTTCGCCTGGTTTTCAAAATTACTGGCGTTACCCAAGCCACATAAGACTTGGCCAATCTCTCTCAACAAAGCAGCTTTGCCATCAACTTGCAACTCTTGGCTCTTCAATCTACTCAGCAACCCTCTTAGTACTCTTTTATTATCTCTACTCTCCTGAGTGTTCCCATTGCTCAACTTATCTAACTCAGAAAGAAGCAGCGTCCGTAATTTTCTATGCTCAAACCCCATCGCAGTTAACTGCACATGACGTAAAAAAGATTTAGATTTTTCAACACTCTCCGGTGAAGAATCAGGCACTAACAATTGCTGAATAACCCCTCGGGCCCATATAAAATTTTCATCAGCATGCAAATCTTGCGTAGGAACAATCTGAAAGCCATCTGCGTACTTATCTTTGAAGAGGTCAAAAACACTAACGGCCTCATTATTTTTATATTGAGATCTAGTATATGACGATAGTCGGCGCTTAATCCAATCATCTGCAGCATTATCTAATTGTCTCGCACCATCAAAAGTCTTTAATTCTGTAAAAAGTTTTTCAAGACCCTCTGACTGCAACAAATCCCCTAAATAGTCTTGCGAATCGCACTTATTAAAATACTGAAAGCCACCGCTAACAATGAACCTCACCACCTCAGGTTTGCCGCGAAAAATACCATCCAATGTCGCAAAAACTCTGTCATCATTATCAAAAAAGTCGTTAGTAGTACTACCAAAAACAACAGTTGTTCCATCCTCAAACACATTTAACTGTTGCCTTGAAACTGCTGCTTTTTGCGGCCCTTCATAATTTTCAGTTAATGCTTCCGACAAATATTCGCGTAATAGTTCCGGCGCATCACTTTGCTCATCAACTTTAGCAGGGCCTCCCGGTTTTGTCGTCTCAGGTAAACTGCAATCACAAAAATGCAACGCCGTTATTTCAATAGCATCACTCTTTCTTCTATC
>JAGLTR010000028.1 GCA_023135155.1 Gammaproteobacteria bacterium | reverse complement strand
TATCACAATCTGCAATTTCGGGTCGTGAAAAACATATTTATAGCATCTATAAAAAAATGGTTAAAAAGCACCTATCATTTTTTGAGATTATGGACGTATATGCTTTCCGTATTATCGTAAAAAATCTTGATGACTGTTATCGCGCTCTTGGCATCGTTCATAGCCTATATAAACCGATGCCAGGCAGATTTAAAGATTATATTGCCATCCCGAAAATCAATGGCTATCAATCACTGCATACTACTCTTTTCGGACCACATGGCGTACCAATTGAAATTCAAATTCGCACCGAAGAGATGGATCAAGTTGCGAACAAAGGTATCGCCGCCCATTGGCTTTACAAAACTAGCGAACGTTTAGATGAATCACATATGCGCGCGCAGCAGTGGATAACTAATTTATTAGAGCTACAACAAAAAACCGGCAGCTCGTTAGAGTTCGTTGAAAATGTAAAAATAGATCTATTCCCAGATCAAATTTATGTCTTTACTCCGAAGGGTGGAATTTTTGAGCTACCACGCGGCTCAACACCAATTGATTTCGCTTATGCTATTCATACCGACATCGGAAATAGTTGCGTTTCTACTCGTATTGATCGCCAATTCTCACCACTCTCTACGGAATTAATGACCGGTCAAACTGTATCAATTATCACTGCACCTGGCGCACATCCAAATCCCGCCTGGTTAAATTTTGTTAAAACCGCTAAAGCTAGAAGTAGTATTCGCCACTATCTACGCAGCCAAAAACATACTGACCTCATAACCCTGGGCAAACAACTCTTAGAAAAAGCACTAACAGATCTCTCCTTATCCCTTGAACATATTTCACGCAAAGCAATCAATATCGTTATTGAGGAAGCAGACCTTGAAGATTTTGATGCTCTCTGCGAAGACGTTGCGCTCGGCAATAGAGTGGCCATTTTTGTAGCACATCAATTAGCCAATGCCAGCAAACACCATAAATTATTGCAGAGCACGAGCGAGACTACCGAAAAACCGCTATTGATCCGCGGCACTGAAGGGATTGCCGTACAACTCGCCGGCTGCTGTACACCTGTTCCCGGTGACGGAATATTTGGCTTTCTAGTCCCCGGTCACGGACTAATGATTCACCGTGATAACTGCAGAAATATTGCGAAACTTAAAAAACATCCAGAAAAATGCGTCTTGGTCCGATGGGCTGATGAAATTAAGGATACTTTTTTAGCGAAAATAAATGTTGAAATGAGCAGCCATCGCGGATCATTTGCTGAGCTTACAAAAACCATATCTGATACGGATGCCAGCATTGAAGACATAACTATCAACGAACGCACCGGGGAACATTATTTGACAACGCTACGCATTTTTGTGCGCAACAGCGGTCATCTAGAACATGTATTACGCAACATTAGCAATCTAAAAACTATTGCCAAAGTAATTCGAATTTAACTATGCCAGGCGCACCATTAAGCCAAACGCCGTGTTCAACCCTCACCGGAGTAGGCCCGCAATTAACCAAGAAACTGCAGAAACTTGAAATCCATTCCCTACTGGATCTACTGCTACACTTACCGTTTCGCTATGAAGATCGAACCAAAATTACTCCATTAAATAAATTAACCATTGGACAACACACGTTAATAGAGGGAATGATCACTCACACCGAATCAACCTTTGGTTATAAAAAGAATTTTATCTGTTATATTAGCGACACAAATAGCAACATTGCCATACGATTACTACACTTTAACCCGAAGCAAAAATACTTCTTTAAAGAGGGCGCAACCATTCGCGCATATGGTGAAGTTCGCTGGGGAAAAAATGGACCAGAAATGGTGCATCCGGAATATAAAATATATCCAAACAACAACCCCGAACCTGTTGGCACAACTTATACCCCAACGTACCCAATAACGGCCGGCATCACACAAACCATTATTAGAAAACTAATGCGCCAAGCACTGGCATTTTTGGCGCACAACCCTTTACCAGAATTATTACCAGAATACATTTTAGAACAAAATAACTATCCGGAACTAACAGCGGCCATTACGTTTATCCATGCCCCCGACATTAAAACATCGCAACTACAACTTGAAGGGTTCCAGCACCCTACACAACAACGATTAATCTTTACCGAATTATTGGCATATCAATTAGCTGTATTAGAAGCTCGAGTACATGCACAACAGCACTGTGCGATACAACTTACAGCATCTCAAGCACTCTATCCGCAACTATTAGAAACTCTGCCTTTCGAGCTAACCAATGCGCAAAACCGAGCAATCAAAGAAATACAAACTGATTTAAACAGAACCACCCCTATGCTACGCCTATTGCAAGGCGATGTTGGTAGCGGTAAAACTATCGTAGCCTTGGCCGCAATTCTGCAATGCATCGAAAATAACAAACAGGCTGCCATCATGGCGCCAACTGAAATTTTAGCAGAACAGCATTTTCAGAATTTCACCAATTTGCTGCCAACAAGTATTGGTGAAATTTCTTGGTTATCCGGCAAAGTCACCGGTAAAACCCGGCAAGATACCCTACAAAAAATCGCCAATGGCACAACTAAAATCATTGTAGGCACACATGCAATGTTTCAGGCACAAGTTAAATTTGCAGACCTGGCGTTAATTATTGTCGATGAGCAACATCGTTTTGGCGTGCATCAACGATTAGCACTACGCGAAAAAGGTGCCAATAAGAATCTTTTTCCACACCAATTAATAATGACCGCGACACCAATTCCTCGCACTATCGCTATGCTCGCTTATGCTGATCTTGATTGCTCAGTCATCGATGAGTTGCCAAAAGGTCGCAAACCAATCACTACTATTAATATAGCTAATAGTCGTCGCGCTGAAATCATCACCAAAGTGCGGGCTCTATGCAATGACGGCCAACAAGCCTATTGGGTCTGCCCGTTAATTGCTGAATCGGAAAATCTACAATGTGAAGCTGCAGAGACAACGGCTAAAACCTTACAACAAGAGCTACCGGAATTAAATATTGGTTTAATTCACGGGAGAATGCCACCTGCATATAAGCAAGAGATAATGCACAATTTTAAAAATGGCACTATCAATCTTCTCGTTGCAACCACTGTTATTGAAGTAGGCGTTGACGTCAGCAATGCTAGCTTAATGATTATTGAAAACGCCGAACGCTTAGGATTAGCACAGCTACATCAACTGCGCGGCCGAGTTGGTCGAGGCAATATCGCTAGTTTTTGTGTGCTTTTATATCAGTCCCCGCTTTCGCAAACCGCCAAAGAGCGCCTACAAATCATGCGAGAAACCAATGATGGCTTCAAAATCGCGCAAAAAGACTTAGAAATCCGTGGACCCGGGGAACTCCTGGGTTCTAGGCAAACCGGCCTCTTACAGCTACGCATTGCTGACCTAACAAGGGATAGCGCCCTCATAACAAAAGCACAAGATATTGCCCACACCATCCTTAATAAACACCCAGATATAGTGAAATCCCTGCTAGAAATCTGGATAGGAAAGCGCGAAAAATACGCAAATGCCTAATATATACTTGGCAAATGCAGAAGAATCATAATGTTACACTCTGTAACAGATGAAAAAAATAGTTGCATTTTGATTGATATTAGGTAAACTTCCCCTTGCACAGGAGGTGTAATCTAATTTCTTCTGTTCAATTAGGTTGTTTTTTAAACGTTTAAAAAAGAGGTATTTATTATGTTGAGTAAAAAATTATTTATCGGCGTTATCGCTTTAGGCTTAGCTCCTATGGCTTTCGCTAATGGCGCTTATGCACCAGCTACTTTCACACCAGGTATTTATGTTGGTGTTCAAGGCGGTTGGGGCATGACTGGTTGGGATGCTCTAAAAGGAACGTCAACAAGCGTAAAGAGCTATAACGGTTTGGCTGGTCGTATCTTCGCCGGCTATGACTTCCACAAAAACTTCGCTGTTGAAGGTGGTTTCACATATTGGTTCAACAGAGCCAAGATAACAGACTCTGCAGTTGTTCCAAGCAATGAATATAGAGTTAGAAACTGGGCGCTAGACTTAGTTGGTAAGATCAAAGCCGAAGTTTACCAAAATGTTGAGTTATATGCGAAAGCTGGTGTTGACTATGTCCATACCAAATTTAGCCCTGAATGGACTGGAACTTACAACAGTAGCTATGGCAACGTAAACTTAGTATATGGAGTTGGCGCCACATACTACTTTACACCGCAAATATCTGCTGATCTTTCTTGGACCCGTTACAATGGCAAAGAGAGATCAAATACCAAAAATCAACCATATCTTGATATGATTGCTTTAGGTGTAGCTTACAAGTTCAATTTAAGCTAAGAACACTTGGTTCTAAGGAAAAAGGCACGCTTCGCGTGCCTTTTTTTTAACTCCTTTTTTTGCTACCACCACTATTCTCTAGATATTTCCCATACCTTCAACGAACACGAAATAATCATGCGCATAAAAAATGCCCCTTTAATCCTTCGGTGTAACCACCCAAAAAAACTTGGCTAGAAACGCGCAAATATCTAGCAAACACTGAAAAATCATGATGTTACAACATGTGGCAAGCGAGAAAAGCACTTGTTTTTTGTTTTATATCAGGTAAACTTCTTCTTGCACAGGAAGTGTAATCTAATTTCTTCTGTTCAATTAGGTTGTTTTTTAAACGTTTAGAAAAGAGGTATTTATTATGTTGAGTAAAAAATTATTTATCGGCGTTATCGCTTTAGGCTTAGCTCCTATGGCTTTCGCTAATGGCGCTTATGCACCTGCCACTTTCACACCAGGCATTTATGTTGGCGTTCAAGGCGGTTGGGGCACGACTGGTTGGGATGCTCTGAAATCCAGCTCAGTAAGCGTAAAAAACTATAACGGTTTAGCTGGTCGTATTTTCGCTGGCTATGACTTCCACAAAAACTTCGCTGTTGAAGGTGGTTTCACATACTGGTTCAACAGAGCCAAAGTATCTGTAGCAGGTCTAAGAGCTACTAGCACTGACTACAGAGTTAGAAACTGGGCGTTAGACTTAGTTGGTAAGATCAAAGCTGAAGTTTATCAAAACGTTGAGCTATATGCTAAAGCTGGTGTTGATTACGTACACACCAAATGGGACACTGCATATCCTGGCTTAAACAAGAGCTATGGTAACGTGAACTTAGTATATGGCGTTGGTGCTACATACTACTTCACACCTCAGATCTCTGCTGATCTTTCTTGGACCCGTTTCAACGGTCGCCAAAAAACAGCGCACAGCAAATACCAACCATATCTTGACATGGTTGCTCTAGGTGTAGCTTACAAGTTCAACTTAAGCTAAAAACACTTGGTTCTACGAAAAAAGGCACGCTTCGCGTGCCTTTTTTTAACTCTTTTTATTGCTATCGCCCTCGTTTTTTGGATAATTAACCTTTTCATCAAACACGAGGTTGCCATGCGCATACGGAACACCCTTCTAATCTTCTCAGCATTAGCATTTATACCGGCAGCATTTGCTACCACTACCACAAATACAGAAACTAACAATAACGTCGCGCCATTATTTCAACCAGGAATTTACGTAGGACTACAAGGTGGTTTTGCCAAAGCTGATGAAGGCAACGGCATACATACACTATTTAATAACTACGCCAACCATAACATCCGTCAAAACGGCTTCGGTGGTCGCATCTCCCTAGGCTGGAGCATTAGCCAATATTTTAACCTTGAAACAGGCTGGGTATACTTTGCCTCAAATAACTACAGCTATCCTAATGGGGGTGTAACTCAAAAACTGCGCGCGACAGCTGGTGCAGTTGACCTTCTAGGCAAAATCATTCTCCCAATTAGTAAGTTTAGCAAAACATTTGACCACGTCAGTTTATATGTAAAAGGTGGTGGTGCCTGGATATATCGTCGGCTTAGTGAACGCCCTAACAAATTACACTTAACACAAGACAGTATCACCAGAAGCACATTGCGCCCTGTACTAGGTGTTGGCATAACATATGATTTCAATACCAATGTCTCGATGGATCTAGGCTACACCAGATATTTCGGCAAAAGCCTTATTGAGCAATCTGGCTCAAACCTAACCAATACCAGCAACTATATCCCAAATGGCAGCACAGCATTTTTTGGCGTTTATTATAAATTCACCAAAAACCCAACAACGATGAAGCTATAATAAAAAGCATGCCAAACCCGCCAAAAAAGATTCTTATCGTCGGTCCAGCCTGGATCGGCGATATGATTATGGCGCAAACCCTATATAAACTAATTAAACAAAATAATCCTGAAGCGTTAATAGATGTAATCGCCCCCAAATGGACGCACACATTATTACAACATATGCCGGAAATAAACCGCGCTATTGCAACACCTTTACGACGCAAAAAACTAGATCTAAAAAAACGTTACCGGCTCGGCAAGGAGCTGCGTAAAAACAGCTACGACCAAGCTATACTACTGCCAAACTCTCTTAAATCCGCGCTTATTCCATTTTTTGCTCGAATAAAAAAACGCACTGGCTGGCGGGGTGAAATGCGCTATGGATTATTAAATGATCTACGCATTCTCAATAAAAACAAATATCCATTAATGATCGAACGCTTTGCAGCGCTTGGCACTCCAAAAGAATCTCCACTACCAAAAAAACTACCATGGCCAAAATTACAACTCGACCAACCAATTATCGATAACACCATCGCCAAGCTAAAACTACAAACACACCAACCAATTCTCGCCCTATGTCCTGGAGCAGAATACGGCCCTGCAAAAAGATGGCCCACAAATTATTTTGCACAAATTGCTTTACAAAAAATAACTGACAACTGGCAAGTTTGGATTTTTGGCGGACCTAACGATCAAGATATAGCCCACGAAATTCAGCAACAAACAAATAACCAATGCACAAACTTAACGGGCAAAACTACGCTCACTGAAGCAATAGCATTGCTAGCAAAATCAACCCTCGTTCTCACTAACGACACAGGCCTCATGCACATTGCCGCCGCATTAGAAAAAAAACTAATTGTCCTTTACGGTTCATCCTCCCCAGGATTTACTCCACCACTATCGAAAAACGCCACAATTATAAGTCTAAACCTACCATGTAGTCCCTGCTTTGAACGCCAATGTCCACTACAACACTTCAAATGCATGCAGGACTTAAAGCCTGAAGTAGTAATAAACGCCATCAACAAAGTCCTCTAGCGATAAAATTCTCAGTAAAATCAATTATTATCTATTGTTTAGGATTATTTTTTATGAAACAATCAAGGTGTTATTGGAAAAATAACCGAGAAAAAAGAAGTGACAAGGACCAAGGTCACCTAAGCGCATATACATAACTAATAAATACGAGCACCAAGATGATAGATAGACGCGGTTACAGATTAAATGTTGGCATAATTATCGCCAACAAAGAAGGGAAATTATTCTGGGGCAGACGACCCGGACATAAAGACGCCTGGCAATTCCCTCAAGGCGGGGTAAATAACTACGAAACCCTCGAAGAAACCATGCTACGCGAACTCAATGAAGAGGTAGGATTAAATCCTGAAGATATCGAAATAGTTGGCGTAACCAGGCGCTGGCTCTACTACCAGCTTCCTTATCGTATGCGTCGCCACCACCAACAACCGCTTTGCATTGGTCAAAAACAAAAATGGTTTCTATTAATGCTAGTTGGTGATGAAAAAAACATACATTTTGAAAACACTGAAAAACCTGAATTCACTGATTGGTGCTGGGTAGATTACTGGCACCCATTAGAAAAAGTTATCTCTTTTAAGCACGGAGTTTACCAACGCGCTTTAAAAGAATTAGAACCCTTATTAGAGAAGGAAGTTAACAAAGAACGGCAATAATTATGCTCAAGCAATTACGCAGCATCATACATGAAGTTACTACTGCCAAAGATCTTCGCACGGCATTAGATACTCTTGTGCTACGAGTTCAAGAAGCCTCGCATGCTGAAGCCTGCTCAATCTTTTTACTCGATAACGAAAAAAATCGCTATTTACTTACCGCAACCGCTGGACTTGATAAAAAACTAATCAATAAATTAACCATTAAACTCGGCGAAGGCTTAGTTGGATTAGTTGGCGAACGTGAAGAACCAATGAATATCGCCGATACCTACGCGCATCCAAAGGTCTGTCATTATGAAGCAACCAGCAAAGAACCATATCGCGCCTTTCTTGGCATTCCAATAATTCACCAAAAAGAACTACTTGGTGTTCTAACCGCTCAAAAGCGCGACCCAGATAGTTTTGAAGAGACTGAAGAAGCCTTGCTCGTAACTTTAACCGCACAATTAGCTGGCACTATTGCCGCCGCTAAAGCATCAGGCGACTTAGAAAGAATCAAAAAAACACGTGAAACTAAAATAGTTGACGGTATCTCATGCGTACAAGGTATCGGCATCGGTAAGGCGGTAGTAATTTACCCCATTGCCGATTTAGATGCTATTCCCGATAAAACTATTGATGACCCCAAATCCGAACTCGTAGCATTTCGCAAAGCTCTAAAAGACGCACGCAAAGAAATTATAAATATCGAAAAAAGCCTGCCTGAAAATGTATCAGAAGCAGAGCGCGCCCTATTTGATGCCTACATTCAGCTCCTAGACAGCCCCAGCTTAAAAAAAGATGTCGCCAAAGAGATCCGTGCCGGAAACTGGGCGCAAGGAGCCCTAAAACACATCATTAATGATCGTGTCGCACAATTCACTGCAATGGAAGATGAATATCTGCGTGAACGTGCATTAGACATAAAAGATTTAGGACAACGTATTTTATCCGCACTACAAAAGAAACCACATGCTGAAATTAAATACCCAAAACAAACCATATTGGTAGGTGAAGAAATTCCACCATCAGTATTAGCTGAAGTTCCAGAAAAACAAATAGCGGGCATTATCTCCTTAAGCGGCTCTGTAAATTCACATGTCGCAATCCTCGCGCGCGCCATGAATATCCCTGCAGTCATGGGCATAAAAGATTTCCCTATTACCCGCTTTGAAGATAAAAAAATTATTCTCGATGGCTATTACGGTCAAATATATATTTCACCATCTAAAAAAATTCAGCAGGAATTTATAGATTTAGTAGCACAAGAACAAGAACTAGATACAGAACTGTTAGCAATTCGAGATTTGCCCGCGCAAACAACTGATGGCTATAAATTATCATTGCTAGTTAATACAGGCCTACCAATAGATATCGGTCATAGCTTAAGAGTAGAAGCAGAGGGTGTTGGACTATATCGCACTGAGGTTCCATTTATGACGCGCGATCGTTTCCCATCTGAGGATGAACAGCGCATTATTTATCGCCAGCTGCTACAAATTTTCGCCCCAAGACCAGTAGTGATGCGCACCCTAGACATAGGCGGCGATAAAAACCTCCCATATTTTCCTATTAGTGAACCTAACCCATTCCTAGGCTGGCGCGGTATCCGGATAACACTAGA
This sequence comes from Gammaproteobacteria bacterium, assembly GCA_023135155.1. Taxonomy (GTDB): domain Bacteria; phylum Pseudomonadota; class Gammaproteobacteria; order UBA9339; family UBA9339; genus JAGLTR01. The sequence continues at coordinate 3,423 of JAGLTR010000028.1, read as the reverse complement.
CCATCCAGAAATATTCATCGTCCAAGTAAGGGCGATGATAAGGGCGAGTGAGGGTTTAAATAATTTACGCATCATGCTGCCAATGATCAGCTCTATTCATGAAGTTGAACAATCGAAAAAATTAATTAAACAAGCTTTTAATGAGTTAATAGAAGAAGGCTTAAATGTACAAATGCCACTGATTGGCATTATGGTCGAAGTCCCATCCGCAGTTTATCTCGCACAAGATTTAGCAAGCCGCGTCGATTTTCTTTCCGTCGGCAGTAACGATTTAACTCAATATTTATTAGCTGTTGATCGCAATAATATGCGCGTTGCAAATCTATATGACAGCCTACACCCCGCGGTTCTAAAAGCACTCGCCCAAGTGGTCCTCTCAGCACATCGAGAAAATAAAGAAGTGAGTATCTGTGGCGAAATGGCTGGCGATCCAGTAGCGGTCATGCTCCTGCTTGCAATGGGATTTGACGCTTTAAGCATGAACGCGAATCAAGTATTAAAAATAAAATGGCTAATTAGAAAATTTTCTATAGAAGACGCGAAACAATTATACGACGAAGTCATGGTTATGGACGATCCAGTAGAAATCCGCAACCATATGGAAGCCGCATTAGAAGAAAACGGCGCCGCTGGTTTAATTCGAGCAGGTAGATAATGCACTTTATTTTATATTTAATAATCGGCGCTGTTGCTGGAACACTCTCCGGACTTTTAGGCATTGGCGGCGGCCTTATCGTTATTCCCGCACTCGCCTGGGTTTATACACGATCAGGCATAGCGCCACATTTAATTATGCACATGGCCGCAGGCACATCAATTACCGCCATGATATTCACCGCCAGCTCATCATTGATCGGTCACTTAAAACGCAAAGCCAAAGTTTGGCCGGTTTACAAAAAACTAGCCCTTGGTGTAATTATTGGCACAGTTTTAGGTGCAATTTTCGGGCATTTCCTACCAGATAACATTTTACGCATTTTGTTTGGATTGTTTATCTTTTTTGTTTCCTTCCGCATGCTATTGGCAACGAAACCAAAACCAACAAGAACCCTGCCAGGAAAATTCGGCACCTCATTAATAGGATTTATTATCGGCGCAAAATCAGGAATTCTTGGCATTGGTGGCGGAGCCATAACCATTCCAGTCTTAAGCTACTGCAATGTACCCACCAGAAATATAGTAGCAATATCTGTAGCTTGCAGCTTAACAATAGCACTTATCGGCTCAATAACCTTCGCCTTAACAGGCATGCATGCCACTAATCTTCCAGCATGGAGCACTGGCTATATTTATTGGCCAGGATTTCTAGGCATATCAATAACAGCGCCTCTATGCGCACAATTCGGCGCTTATTTTTCGCACAAACTACCAGTAACCACACTAAAAAGAATTCTTGGCGTTATTTTATTATTAATTGCCGCACAAATGCTGATTCACTAACAGGAATTACTTATGTTTATTTATCCAGACATTAATCGTATCGCTTTACAAATCGGTCCCATAAAAATATTCTGGTACGGAATAATGTATGTTGTTGCTTTTGCAATTGCTTGGGGACTGGCAATATTACGCACCAAAAAAACATTTAATGCTCGCTGGACAAAAGACCAAGTTGCCGACTTGATCTTTTATTGCGCCTTAGGCGTAATAATTGGCGGCCGACTTGGCTATATGCTTTTTTACGATCTCCCAAACTTTCTACACGACCCGATTATTATTTTGAAAACCTGGCAAGGCGGCATGTCATTCCACGGCGGACTCATTGGCGTAATGCTAAGCGTGATAATTTTCGCTAAAAAACAGCGTAAAACTTTCTTTGAAATTACCGATTTCGTTGCCCCATTAGTACCAGTTGGTTTAGGCGCAGGTCGCATCGGCAATTTCATTAACGGCGAACTCTGGGGGCGCGTAACCCACGCGCCGTGGGCTATGATTTATCCCCAAGCTGGATCACAACCGCGTCACCCGTCTGAGATATATGAATTTCTACTAGAGGGTGTTCTGCTATTCATTATCATGTGGTGGTTCTCCGCAAAACCTAAACCCCGCGCGGCCGTTTCCGCCCTCTTTTTAATCGGCTACGGAACATTTCGCTTCACCGCCGAATTCTTTCGCCAACCAGATCAACAACTAGGCTTTATTGCATTTAATTGGTTAACTATGGGACAATTACTCTCGATACCAATGGTTATTGCCGGCATCATCATGATGTTCTATGCATACAAAAAGGAGAAACAACATGCTTAAACAATTCTTTATTATGATCATCTTCACCATCGCTGGAGTTTACTTCATCAAAGAAATAGGCATTATTTTACAAAGCATAGGACACTTACAAATCCTCATCTCTACACATATAGCAAAGATCATTCCCCTAACCAATTATAAATTATTAATCAGCAATACAATAACGCTCTTTCTTGTGCCGATAGTTATAGCCCTTATTCCCGCATTTTTCTTCTGGCTCTTTGCCAAAAAAGACGTCCCACGATTAATGCATGTTTTCTGGCTATTCTGGCTAGTTTCTTTTGTTGTTTTTGTATTAGTTAAAATATAATCAAGGAAATAAAATGCAGCAATATATAGATTTTTTACACCACATAAAAGCCAACGGCGTCGAAAAAAATGATCGCACTGGTGTGGGCACAATCAGCACATTTAGCTACGAAATGCGTTTCGACTTACAAAAAGGCTTCCCGCTTCTAACCACAAAAAAACTACACATAAAAAGCATTCTCTACGAATTGTTATGGTTTCTAGCTGGCGACACGAACACTAAATACTTAACCGATAACGGCGTACGTATCTGGAATGAGTGGGCCGATGAAAACGGTGACCTAGGCCCCGTCTACGGCAAGCAGTGGCGCGCCTGGCAAACTGCCGATGGTAAAACTGTCGACCAAATAACCCTACTCCTTGAGAGAATAAAAACCGATCCAGATTCACGTCGCCACATCCTAAGCGCATGGAACGTCGGTGAATTAGAGAAAATGGCTCTTCCTCCATGCCATTTATTATTTCAGTTTTATGTCGTCAACAATAAATTATCCTGCAAATTAATTCAGCGTTCGGCCGATGCATTTTTAGGCGTCCCATTTAATATTGCTTCATACTCCCTACTAACCCACATGGTTGCGCAGCAGTGTAATTTAGAAGTCGGCGAATTTGTCTGGTCCGGTGGTGATTGTCATATCTATACCAATCATTTCGAACAAGTTGACCTACAACTAACCCGCGAACCTTATGCCTTACCGGAATTAATAATAAAAAGAAAACCAGATTCAATATTCGATTATAAATTTGAAGACTTCGAAATAATCAATTACCAAGCGCATCCGCATATCAAAGGCCTCGTTGCGGTTTAACCCCTTAGCAACTGTATTGCTTATGAACCGTAGAGACACCCAACCTGGGCGTCTCAAT
>JAGLTR010000027.1 GCA_023135155.1 Gammaproteobacteria bacterium | reverse complement strand
ACACCCAACCTGGGCGTCTCAATACCACTCAATAAACCACCACCCCACCTTAAACATCGCAATGCAATTATAAAAACCAAAACACCGCGTGAAACATCCAATAGAGTCAATATCTTACATAAAATTGCTAAACTTTCATTTGAGATCGATATCGACAAAGCAGTACAAAAGGCGTAGAATGCCCCCAAGTTAGCAAGGATTAGCTAGCAATTTACAAGCAGACAAGGAGTGTCAGCGATGCGTTTTTTGCCCTCTAAAATACGATCATCATCTCAAAGTGAACCACTTACATCTTTCGATATTGCCTATGCCGTCACTGAGTTTGCGTATGATCGCGACCTAATGCCAGATCTAATTAATTTTCTGGAAATCAGTTATCAACAAAACATACCGAAGCAAGGCCAAAAGGTTGCCAACCCCTTTGCGAGTCCAACCCATCTAAACGAAAAGAAAACCCTACCTGAAATTCTCCGCGACCTGTACAACAACCCCCAAGCGCCAAAAAAAAGTTACGATGAAGAAGATGAAAGCGAAGCCATCAGCACACTATCACCCAAAATAACACCAAATAACCACAAAAAGCAGCTCGCAATATGGGTTGACGGCACCATAACCTGGACATTAAACGGTGCGTCCGCCCACAAAAATTATTCCTCTGTACTTTCAAAAACAATAAAGCTTCTAGAAGACTGGGGAATTGCCGCACTTAGTAACCATCACGACATTAACACCGAAGACAAAAGATACACACGGCTCTTGCGTGATATTGCCCAAACCAAGGAAGAACATGCATGGTACGCTCGAAAAATAATACCAAAATCAGGAATGAGTTACGCTGAGGCTGCGGAATTGTGCCTAATTTTTCGAAGCGACAAAAAACTCACGACTAAAGAAAAACTTAAATTTTGGAACAAGCTAAGTCGCAATAAAAATATTCCAAAACAACACCAGCTTTCTACCAAAAATGTAGCAAAAAAAACCACACCTAAACTACCTAGCTTTCCCGAAATAAACTGGGAGGGATTTAGCCAACGATTTACCCCCATAGAATTGCAAGAAACAAAAAACATTGAACAACTTGCAGAAATACGGAATGAAATCAGCGTAAAATACAACCAAACACGCACAGGCAAACACACTCGATTACAGTGGGCACTTATAAAAACGCTTTTGTATATCGACATAAGAATGCAACAACTCGCGATTGCAGCTACCAAAGAAGCAGCACAACCCCATCTTGTCATGAGAACATCTGTCTCCTCACCAAGGGAAAATGACGACGATAGCACAGAGAGCGCCCTATTATATCCCACTATTCTTGGTGATGAAGAGGAAAAGGATGAGGATAAGAGCGATACCGCCAAAACTAATGAGGAAGAAAATGATATCACTAGCATCCTATCATTAGAAAGTAATAATCATAGTAATAGCAGCATTGACACCAGAAAACAGTTCGAAGAATGGCCAGACACAGATGTTTTTTCTGTATCAGGCTCTGAAGACACAACACCATACGAACCAACAGGTGTCTTCGTCTTAGAAACAGAAAAATCACCATTATCATCAGGATCAGGGCCTATAGTCAGCAGCAGACACACACTATCGACATATGGCAGCCGTGAAAATAATCCCCTCTGTGCCGCGGAGTTATCAGGAGTATTTATGCCCTTAGAGCCCCTTCCAAATCACGAACCTATGGCTATTATTACAGCATCCGACTCTTCTATGTCAGATGTGCCATTAGAATCATCCAGAAGTGCGGCCTCAGAAACAGCGGAAACATCCAACACTTCAAAACCTATAGTTCAAAGCCATAATACACTGGTGAAAAACAAGCAATTAAACCGAGAATTAAAAAAACAACATGCTGAGCTAAGCAAACTATACAAAATAGCTGACTCACTTGCAGTAGCATACGACAAAGAAGCAAACAACTTCTGGCATAATTTCATCAAACAACAAACAACTGGCCTTAAAACCTACGCAATAAATAAGCAAGCAATAACCGCTAGTAAAACACCCAAATCACATGCAATTAGATTCACTTGGCGACCACTTAACAAAGCCAGTAAAACTGCGAAGAAACTTGCAGAGATAGCCAAACCAGAAGATAACAATCTGCGAAAATTTTTAGATGAGAGAACAACATGCACCATGATTACTTCCGCTACAGAGGTCGCTGAACTAATAGCAGTGCGTGATAAATTGGCATTTGATCTGCAAGATGATGGAGAAAAAGCTGAACATAAAAGACTAAAGTTACAAACAATTGCCTACCTTGATTGTCAGATATCCAGAAAAACATTAGAAGCAGAAATAAAAACTCTTAAAGCAACAAAAAAATGGTCAGACATCTTTATTGCTCTAGCTCCTCAAAAAACCAACGCTCGCCAAAGACGCGCTGATATTACAGCTATAAGAAAAAATATCGCAAGAGAACAAACTGTAATGCAATGGCTCAAAAAAACCGAACTAGCTGCAGTAAAATCACCCGCCGATAAATTATTTAGGCAATCCCTAAGTTTATCTCTTTTCTTAAGCCCTAAAAATCCGGCGAAAGTGACAGACTATGCCGTAAAAAGCATGAAGGCTACCGCAGAAAACAAATTATCCTTCTTCAAGGAAAAATTATCCCGAACCACCGCCGAACCACAGGCACCAAATCCGGACTCAAATCCAGGCCCAAATCCACAAACAATAACAGCATAAGGAGAACAAAAATGCTATATATCATACCAACATGGAATTACAAAAGATTAAATGCCTTAGCTAGATCGCATGATGCACAAACGTTAACCGCACTACCCTTCGCCGATATTCGCGGCGTAATTCATTTTTCACCATATGAAAAAAACGTCCACGATTATTACGCAGCGTTTGTTAACAATTGTCATAAGTATTTCGGCTTAGGCATACTGTTCACCATAATCCCCAAAACAAAACTAGCAAAATACCGCGCAGATTTTATTCAAGCGATCAAGAAATACAGAGCAGAAATCCACCACAACATGCAATATCCGGGATTTAAAAGATAGCTCATCTTTTACGACCAAGATCACATGTATCCTATAATGGTCACAACTAATACAAGATGCATGTGATAATAGTCAGAAAATGATAGCTTCTACATCACCAAATCACCCGTTTATAAAAAGCTCGGATTTGTTTATCAGAGCTAACAATTGATATATTACGTTGCTGCGCAAAAGAGGTAATAAGCCGATCAGCAGGATCTCTATTCTTCCAATCGAGCGCTATCGCTTTAAACCACGCTTCAACATCAACCGCAACAATTGATAAGCTTGGCACTGTCTGTAACTCCGCATATAGTTTCTCAGGAGAAATACTCATTTCCAATTTACCGAGCTTAACCTTACAGGCAATTTCAGCAAATGAAACAGATAAAATATAGGCCCCCTCATCAATGCGATTTAGCGTTCTTGTGGACAACGCCGGACTCTCCTTGCATATTTCAATTAAAGCACAAGTATCACGCACTACCATTAATCCATCTCCGGCAATACGTGATCGTTAATATCGCCATGCACTTTAATTGTTTGCACAAGACCACGCAGATCTTTAACACGCTTTTCTTTAATAGGCATAATCCGCAACGCTGGATGGTTCTGATGTGATATCGTTATCTCACCATACCGCTCAACAAGCTTCAAATACTTGCTTGTATGCTGAATAAACTCTCGCTTACCCACAGTAACAGATGCATTCATGATAACCCCTTGTAGTTTCAATTTGTAGCTACATGAATATTAGCCTATTACTAACCAAAATTCAATAGCCGCGCAAAACTACAGCACATAATGCGAAAGGTCCTCATCCTGCACTAATTTCGAAAGTTGTTTATTCACATACCTGGCATTAATCACAATAGTTTTACTTTTATCAAGCTCAGTCGCAGCATAAGATATCTCATCTAACAACCTTTCCATCACAGTATGTAAGCGACGCGCACCAATGTTTTCTGTGTGCTCGTTAACCTGAAATGCAATCTCCGCAATACGACGAATACCATCTTTAGCGAAACGTATTTTCACACCTTCAGTCTTCAGCAGAGCAACATATTGCTCAGTTAAAGAACCTTTTGGCTCAGTTAAAATACGTACGAAATCATCAGCAGTTAAAGCTTTTAATTCTACCCGAATTGGTAATCGCCCCTGTAATTCCGGGATAAGATCAGAAGGCTTAGCCAAATGAAAAGCACCTGAGGCAATAAATAAAATATGATCGGTTTTTACTATGCCGTATTTGGTAAATACTGCCGAGCCCTCAACTAATGGCAACAAATCGCGCTGCACACCCTCGCGTGACACATCTCCACCACGCACACCATCACGCCCAACAATTTTATCCAGCTCATCGAGAAAAACGATGCCATGTTGCTCAACTTTCTGGAGCGCCATACTACGCAACTCTTCTTCGTTTACTAAACGTCCAGCCTCTTCTTCTTGCAACAATTTCAGCGCTCTTTTAACCGTCATTTTTTTCGTTTTCTTTTTATCATCAGATAAATTACTAAAAACTTTTTCCAGTTGGCTCGTCATCTCTTCCATTCCGGGAGGTGACATAATCTCCACCATACCAATACCACGCGCAGCAATATCTATCTCAACCTCTTTCTCATCTAATTCACCGGCAATCAGTTTACGTCGAAACAGTTTTTTCGTCGCCGTCTCTTCAGCAACGGTTTCACTCTCTTCTTCGCCACCACGCGCCTCGGGCAGTAAGGCCTCTAAAACCTGATCTTCAGCAGCTTGACGCGCACGATCTTTAACCTTTTCGACCTCTTTTTCACGCACCTGCTTAACCGCAACATCAATTAAATCACGCACAATAGATTCAACATCACGCCCAACATAACCGACTTCCGTAAACTTCGTCGCTTCGACTTTAATAAATGGTGCATCAGCTAGACGTGCTAAACGACGTGCAATTTCAGTCTTACCAACACCTGTTGGCCCAATCATTAAGATGTTTTTTGGGGTAATTTCTGGGCGCAATTCTTCGGCGACTTGCGAACGTCGCCAACGATTTCTTAATGCAATTGCTACTGCTCTTTTCGCATCATCTTGGCCAATAATATGCTTTTCTAATTCAACAACAATCTGTTGTGGTGTCAAACTCTCTTCGATATTTTTCATAAATAATTCTCTCTAATTATCTCACTTGTTAGCTACAAGCTCTTCAAACACAAAATTATGGTTGGTATAAACACAAATATCAGCAGCAATTTTCATGCTCTGCAACGCAATATCTTTAGCGCTTAATTTTGTATTCGCCATTAAAGCTTTGGCAGCCGAACGCGCATAATTACCACCGGAACCAATGGCGACCAAATCTTCTTCCGGCTCAACCACATCTCCATTACCAGTAATCAACAAAGTAGACTCTTTATCAGCGACAATTAAGAGCGCCTCCAAACGACGCAGCATCTTATCCATACGCCAATCTTTAGCAAGCTCAACAGCAGAGCGTAATAGATTACCCTGATGCTTCTCGAGCTTCGCCTCAAAAAGTTCGAACAATGTAAAAGCATCAGCTGTAGCACCAGCAAACCCAGACACAATCTTATCGTGATAAAGTCTACGCACCTTGCGCGCATTACCCTTCATGACAGTATCACCCATAGAAACCTGACCATCACCGGCAATGACGACCTTGCCATCGCGACGCACCGCCAAAATCGTTGTTGCGTGGAATTGTTCCAAAGCGTTTCTCCTCTTGTTTTAGGTTACGGCGCCAAACATGACGCGATAAATCGCGTCTCTACACCTGATTGATAAACAGTATATGGGGACACATAAAACGATTTCAAATAATCTGAACTTTTTTCATCGCTGTTCAGCGCCATGATTTTGCTATAAAGCGTCATTCCGCGGCTTAACCGCGGAATCCACGGCATCTTTAGAAGATAACAACTGCAGCCGTTTCTGAATCCCGAATCAAGTCCGGGATAACGGAAGTGTTGCATTTACTTCTTGATCACGCATTAAGCATGAAGTGACGGGAATAACGAACAGTTAACTCTTTTCTTTATGCAAAATACTTTTAATCTGATTCTGCATAAGGCGCCTTTGATCGATAACCGCAGCTTTTTTAGAAAAATATGGCCCAACCAATACGCGGTTAATCTCACCACCCCTACTCTTAACCTTAGTCACAAAAGCATCGAAACCCAAGAGAGCCAACTCAGCTTTTAAACGATCAGCTTCAGCAAACTTTTTCACTACAGCGATCTGTAAAACATATTGCACACCGCTTTTTGGTACCGGCATAACTTTTATTTTTTCGTTCGGTAAAATGGTATAAAAATCAAACTTTGGTT
>JAGLTR010000026.1 GCA_023135155.1 Gammaproteobacteria bacterium | reverse complement strand
GAGAAATGGCTGAATAGTTACAAAAACACATTAATCACTCCTCGCATCTCGTACGCAAACATCTATTATGGGCATACAACAAACACAAGAAATATTTAAATTAAGATTCCACATGAGCTTTCATACGAAAACTCACAAACATCGCCAAAATAATAACCAGAATAAATGCCAATGGCATTATGATTAACGCATGGTGATAATCAGCCAGCGAATAAATTAATTGCTGCTTTGAATGAATCGCGCCTTCAGAAAAGTTCATTAACAAGCCAACAACCATATGAAACATTGCGGCCAAAAGCATAATAATCATATTAGTAATCGCAATCGCGAAGCCTGACGCAGACTCAATTCCAAAACGTGCAAATACATTCCATACAACCACCTGACAGGAGGAAGCTAACCCAAAAATAAACATCAGCCAATAAACGTCACCATTGATCTCTTGCGGAAAATAGAGTACCAAGGCAATTGCAACACAGGCGACCAACGCTCCTAAACCAATCAATAAGCGATTACAATTAAATCTGCCTGCTATATACCCTATCACTGGCGCGCCAATAGCCCACCCCAAAAACAGCAGCATTATTGCTAAAGACCCCTGCTCATCTGTGAGCTTATACTGGAGATTCAAAAATGATATTCCCCATAGACCCGCAAAAATAGATGTCGGCAAATAAAACAGACCACCAATAACTGCGTTGGCTAATAACTTGCGGTCACTAAATAGCCGCCAAACAATCTGCAAATAAGCGCGCGGGGAATAATTCAAGCGTGATTGTGGTAGTCTTTTCACATTTGGCACCAATAACAAAACTACCCCTAACACAACAGCAACCAGACTCATCAAAATAAATACATTATGCCAACTTAAATATTGGAACAGGTATGCACTAATAAATTGCGCACCAGAGGCTGCAATCGTCGCCACAGAAATCAACACCCCCGCAACCAAACCAAAATATGCACGCGTAATATAATTATCGGCAATATAAAGCGCGCCAATAAAAGAAAATGCTGATCCAGCACCAATTAAAAAACGCATTAGAAATCCAAATTCTTCATTATCGCCAACAACAAATCCGAAGAAACAAAGCGCGCACAACAATAATGAAATAAGCAGTATAAAACGCGGATTTAAGGTATCAAAAATGATGCCAGCCGGAATCTGCAAGAGCACATAGCCCAAATAAAAGAATGTCGCGAAACTAGCAATACCGATAGCAGTCGCATGATACTGTTGTAGCAATTGATCAACAACAAGACTTGGAGATATTCTAAAAAAGAAATCTAAACAATAAAACAGGATAGCTATAAACAATAAATACCAACTAGCCTTCGCAACTGTTTTAACTTTTTCCATTTTTACATTTCCTTTATGAGATAAACTTACAACTCACCAGTTGCAAGGAATTTTTGAATTCTTTGCACATCAACATACGCTTTCGCCTTCTCTCCTGGCGCACGCAATAAATATGCAGGATGATAAGTAACCAACAACGGCGTCTGCTCGTCGCCATAACTATGTATCTGCCCACGCAGTTTTCCCAATGGCGTATTTGTTGCAAGCAGATGATGCGCAGCAATTCGCCCTAAAGCAATAATTAATTTCGGTTTAATAATGGCGATCTGTTTTTGCAAATAAGGCGTACACACCTTGATCTCCTCAGGCAAGGGATCGCGGTTATTGGGTGGTCTACATTTCAAAATATTAGCAATATAAATATCATCGCGCTTTAAACGCATAGCTCCAAACATAGAATCTAAAAGCTTCCCCGCCCTACCGACAAAAGGCTCACCCTGCGCATCTTCATTAGCTCCAGGTGCTTCTGCAACAAACATCAAATCAGCATTGGGGTTACCAACACCAAAAACCACGTTGTTGCGCGTTTTCTGTAAGGCACATTTGCTACACTTTAAAACTAACTGCTCTAACTCGCTGAGACTAGGATTATCTTGGCAAGAACTATCACTATCACAAGTACAGTTTGCACAACCATCAGCGCACCCACGCTGCTGCCAAATCTCTATCCCCATCGTCTCTAAATATTTTTTATGTTTAGCTTGCATAACCTTTACGAGGACACCTTAACAGCAATAGCTTGCGTAGCTGTATGTGAAAGTGAAGCCAGCTTTTCTGGCAAGAAAGTATTCAACCAATTCACTAGACCTTGAAAATGCGGAATTAGGTAAGAGGTTTTCCACCAATCAGGATGATCAGTTGCCCCCAATGAAACTAACAGTAAAACAACCGCAATCACTAAAACTCCACGCACAAATCCAAACACCATTCCTAAAGTACGATCTGTTCCAGAAAGACCTGTTTTAACTACTAAGGTCGAAATTAAGAAGCTCAATAAGCCACCTAAAATTAACGTAACTAAAAACAGAATTGCAAATCCAATAGCGAGTCGCAAAGATGGCGTATGAATAGCACTTGCAAACGCATCAGCGACTCGCCCAGAAAACATAAATGCAACTATAAAAGCGATGACCCAGGTAATTAACGACAAAACCTCGCGCACAAACCCACGAATTAAACTAATTAATGTCGAGATGACAATAATTGCCATAATTACATAATCTGCCCAATTAAATTGCTGCATCACAACTTCACCTATAATCTAACAATCATACCGTGCATTTTTACAGTGTGATGCAGTTTATTTGCAATACGCACTGCTTGATCACGAGAAATCTCAGGACCAACATAAACACGATGAATTATTTTAGCGCCAACCTTAGCCGTTTTAACATAAGCTGGAAGCTTCTTCGCGCTTAATTTCTTCTGCAAAGCATTCGCATTTGGCTTACTTGTAAAACTTGCGACTTGCACAGTCCATTTCCCTTTATTTTGCACCATACCACGATAATGACGCATGCGACGGCGCATACGATGTTGATGCTTTACTGGTGGTTTTGCGTGATACGGGACTGCTTTAGGCTGTGGTTTTGGTTTTGGTTTTGGTTTTGGTTTCACTGGTACGATAGTCGTCGGCGCAGCTAAAGCCAATTTATCTTCACTAGCATCAGTAACAGGCCGCACAGCAGCTTGAGTTAATGTTGCCGCAACAGCAACTGGTTTTACAACCGGAGCTGGAGGCACAGCTGGCATATTGTTCGCAAGCTCAGTTCCAGTCACAGTTTTTTTCGAACCAGTAAAAAGCAATGGCACTACAATAAGCATCAAAACAACTAAAACAACTACCCCAACTATTCTCTGTTTAATTTTTGCTTCCACGTTCATTCCTCCATTTTAGAATTTCAGCAACAGTGTAAAAAGATCCAAACACAATAATACAATCATCAATAAAACTTGCAGCAACAGCCTCAGCTAACGCTGCAGAAACAGTGTCGGCAGTATAACATGAGTTAATACCAAGATCTTCCAAATCGTGCTGTAAAACATGTGCATTTGCACCACGCTCACAATCTAAACTCGCCACATACCAACTATCAACAACCGATAACATCGGCTTTAGTGTCGCTAAAATATCTTTATCTTGCAACATGGCGCAAACAGCCAAAACTCGGCCCTTGCTTCTGCCAGATAACTGTTGAGCTAAATAGGCAGAGGCCTCAGCATTGTGCGCAACATCTAAAATAACTTCAGGGGCAACAGAGATACACTGCATTCTTCCTGGTAAAAATGCTTTGGCAATTCCAACATCAATAGCGCGCCGCGAAACCGGCAATGCATCTTGCAATAACTCAATCACCATTAAAGCGGTAGCAGCATTCTGCAAAGGTAATTTTGGCAGCGGCAAATGCTTGACCTCGACCAAACCGTCATTCCGTGGCTTGACCACGGAATCCAGGGTATGCTTAATACATTGCACACTGCATATATCTCTGGATCCCGCATCAAGTGCGGGATGACGTGAGTGCGGTGCGGAATGACGTAAGTGAGGCGCGGAATAACATGAGTGAGACTCAGGATAGCGTGAGAGAGACACGGGATAACAGGGATGGAGTACAGTTGCTAATTCTTTGTCTCCACAAGACCAATGCCACCGATCTTGCAACTGCTGCAAACCAAAACTCTTATTAAAACAATACAGTGGAGCACCTAATTTGTGCGCCATATTAACTACGCTTGCTGGCGGATAAGCATCACCACAAACAACAGGCACACCCAAACGCATGATGCCCGCCTTCTCAAAACCAATACTCTCCCGATCGTTCCCCAACCTATCCATATGATCAAGAGCAATAGTAGTAATAACACTTATGGACGGATCAACAGCATTAACTGGATCCAAACGCCCACCAATACCAACCTCCAAAATAACCACATCCAAATCCAACTGCTTAAAAATAACAAACGCCGCCAAGGTAGTAAAATCAAAATAACTCAACTCAACATCAGCACGCGCACTCATGATAGCACTTAAAGCAACACATAAACTCGCATCATCAATATTCTCGCCATCAATCCGAATACGCTCGTTATAAGACAAAAGATGTGGCGAAACATAAGCTCCAACACGATAGCTTTCGGCAAGCAGTATCGCCTCCAAAAAAGCCACGCAAGAACCTTTACCGTTAGTACCAGCAACAGTAATGACAGGAACATTAAATGGCAGCAGCTCTAAACGTGTCGCCACAGTACTGGTACGTGTCACCCCACTACCAGCTGGCAAAGAATTTTCACTAATGGATTCTAAATGCGTCTTAAGATTCTTGGACATGTAATTGTGGTTGCGGTTGCGGTTGCCTGGTTAATTTAGCCAACAATTGCGCGATTTTCACCCGCAGATCACGGCGATCCACTATCATATCGATAGCACCGTGCGCTAATAAAAACTCACTGCGCTGAAAACCTTCCGGCAATTGTTGTCGTACCGTCTGCTCGATAACACGACGACCAGCAAAACCGATGATTGCTTTAGGCTCAGCAATAATAATATCACCCAAAAACGCCCAGCTAGCAGAAACACCACCAGTCGTAGGATCAGTTAAAACTGAAATATAGGGTAAGTCATATTCAGCCAAGCGCGCTAACGCCGCACTTGTCTTCGACATCTGCATCAAAGAGATTAACCCTTCCTGCATCCGCGCCCCACCACTTGAGGCAAAACTAACAAAAGGAATGCGGCGCTCAATACAAGCCTCGATTGCGCGCACAAAGCGCTCACCAACGGCCGAGCCCATAGAGCCCCCAATAAATGAAAAATCTAAAGCTGCAACCACCAAAGGCACGCCACATAAAAACCCACGCATCACAACTAACGCCGACTCTTCAGCAGTCTTCTTTTGCGCTGTCACAATACGATCACGATAACGCTTCGAATCACGAAACTTAAGATGATCAATCGGCTCAACCCCAAGCGCTAACTCTTCACGACCAACGCTATCTAAAAAACGCTCTAGACGAAAACGCGCGCCAACACGCATATGGTGATCACACTTTGGACAAACCAATAAACTACGCTCCAGCTCAGCGCGATAAAGCGTCGTATTACAAGCCGTACACTGCGTCCACACACCCTCTGGAACACCCTTCTTACCACTACCTTCAATACGTCCTGCCGCAGGAATCAACTTGGATAATTTTGTAAACCAATTCATAATAGCCTCAGCTTAAAAAGTAGATGCAATTTTAGGTGGAGTAAAACGATAAAGCAATGAGTATAGCAGGCGTAATTCTGGCTGGCGGCCAAGCAAAAAGATACCACCAACTTGCCAAAGGCAATATCGTCTTAAGTGACGGCAAGACCATTATCGACCACCAGATCCAAGCCCTTAAAGAATCAGGCATCAAAGATATAGTTATCTCGGCAAATGATGCATCTCTGTATCAACAATACAATCTACCAATAATTCCCGATCAAGAGGTCGATGCCGGACCCTTAGCTGGCATTGCCGCAGCTCTGCATTTTCTTCAGGAAAAATATAGCACCATCATCACTCTCCCCTGCGATGCTCCAAATATCACTGCCAATAAAATAAAACGATTAATTACTGCGACAACAAATAACGATGATTTAGTTTACACAAAAACCAAAATTAGAGCGCATCCGCTTTTTGCACACATAAAAACACACTGCCTACCAAAAATATTACAACAACTCACTAATCATCACTATAAAATATTAGATACATGGCAACAGCTAGCCGCCACAGCAATTGAATTCAGTGATGAAACAGCATTCTTAAATATCAACACCATTAATGATTTAAAAACTTTAACAAACACTAACATATGGATCATCACCGGCGCTGGTCATAATGTCGGCAAAACCACACTGGCAACTGAACTCAAAAAAACACTACCTGCAAGCCTTTACATGAAAATTGGACACGGCGTAAACAAACCAAACAAACCCACAAATTATTTCCAAGATATCAACTCAGCACTAGAGTTCCTCTGCAAAAACATAACAGCCCACGAACACATCATCATAGAAACCAACAAAAAAGAACTCTTCGACTACGGCAATTACATAATATTCATCCCCCATAGAGATGCGATTCATCGCATCTTCCCACCAAATCAAGACATCAGACCAGATGCAGAAATCCTAAAATCAATGGCCAACATAAAAATACATACAAAATGTCATCCCGTACTTAATACGGGATCCAGAAGCACACGCAGTGTGCAATACTCCAACAACATTATGGATTCCGTGGTCAAGCCACGGAATGACGATAAACAATTACAAATAAATAAAGAACAAATAAAAACCACTTGGCAAAACACACTAAAAGAAATAGAACCAAACCTACGCAAAAAAATAATCAACGCCCTAACAAAACAACTCGACTATGGGGCTGTTGCAAACCGAATTT
>JAGLTR010000025.1 GCA_023135155.1 Gammaproteobacteria bacterium | reverse complement strand
AATGTAATTTGGTATCCCACTATTTTGTCATTTGTTGCCGCAACTATTGCGTATGTTTTTAATCCGGCATTAGCGTCGAATAAATATTACATGTTAGCGGTTATTTTAATTGTTTTTTGGATTAGTACATTCATTAATTTTCGCGGTATGCGGGCTTCGGGTTTAATTAGTACAGTCGGTGTGATATTTGGAACTATCGTGCCTGGAGTATTAATTATTGCTTTAGGTATTGTATGGATGGTGATGGGTAAGCCAGCGCATATAGTATTTAGTTGGCATGCGCTTATACCTGACATGAGCAATATTCGTAATTTAGTATTTTTATTGGGAGTTTTGTTGGCATTAGGTGGCATGGAGATGTCGGCAGTGCATGCTAACGAAGTTGATAATCCACAGCGTGATTATCCACGCGCTATATTTTTAGCAGCTGTTATTATATTAGTCTCGTCGATTCTGGCCTCGCTTGCTATTGCAATAGTAGTGCCAAAAGCAAAAATTAGTTTAGTTGCTGGAATTATGCAGGCGTTTAGTGTGTTTTTCACAGCTGACCATATTCCTTGGTTGACGCCAATTATTGCTATTATGATCGTAATTGGAGCGGTAGCTATGATTAGTACTTGGATCGTAGGTCCGAGCAAAGGTATTTTGGAAACCGCACACGATGGTGACCTGCCGCCAACTTTCCAAAAAATAAATAAGCATGGTATGCCAGTAGTAATTATGTTGGTGCAGGCGCTGTTTGTTACCGGTTTAGCGTTGGCATTTTTATTAATGCCAACGGTTAGTAGCTCTTATTGGATTCTTACTGACTTAACTGCGCAGTTATATTTAATAATGTATTTATTGATGTTTATTGCTGCAATTGTTTTGCGTTTTAGACAGCCTGAAGTTAAAAGAGCTTATCGCGTCCCTGGCGGGAAATACTTCGGCATGATCGTTGTGGCCGGCATAGGTAGTTTGGGGGCGATATTTGCCCTAATTATGGGGTTTGTGCCGCCTGGTCAACTGCCGGTTGGGAATATATGGTTTTATGAGGGGTTCCTCGGGTTAGGCATTATGATTATGTGTTTTGTCCCTCTGATTATTTATACTTTTCGCCGCAAGAGTTGGCAGTCAGAAAACATAGGAGAGTGATATGGATGAAGTAAGAGATTTTCCGATTTTAGTAATGGATCATGAGTTAACTGAGGATAGTAAAGGAGGCGGTGCGATTCGTCAGATTATTGTTCAGCTTAAAGATTCCGGTCATACGATTATTGAAGCTGCAGGTGCTGAAGATGGTTATGCGGCATTGCGTGCTAACACATCAATTAGTTGTATTTTGTTGGAATGGGAGTTGCAGGGAGCAAAAGATAGTGAGGCTAATAACGTCGAGTTATTAACTAAAATACGCGATATTAACCATTTGGTTTCCATATTTATTATGACCGAGCGACATAAGTTACAAGATATAGATATGCGCGTATTAAATAAAGTTGATGATTATATCTGGAAGGTTGAAGATACGCCGTCTTTTATCGCTGGTAGAATTGAACGCGCAGTTGGAGAATATCTCGATAGTATGCGACCTTCGTTTTTCCGTGAGTTGGTTAATTATGCGCGTCACTATAAGTATGCATGGCACACTCCTGGCCATATGGGTGGCGTTGCTTTTCTGAAGTCACCGGTGGGTAGAGTGTTTTATAACTTCTATGGCGAGAATGTTTTTCGCGGTGATCTTTCTGTTTCTGTGCCGGAGTTAGGTTCATTAATGGAGCACTCTGGTGTTACTGGCGAAGCGGAAAGGCGGGCGGCAAAAACCTTTAATGCTGAATATAGTTATTTTGTGACTAATGGTACTTCAACGGCGAATAAAATAATTATGCATAGCTGTGTTACCCATGGCGAAGTTGTGATCGTTGACCGTAACTGTCATAAATCATTGCAGCATGCATTGACTATGGTGGGTGCAGTGCCGATTTATTTTATGCCGGAGCGCAATGCTTATGGGATTATTGGTGGTATACATCCGAAAGAGTTCGATGCAGATGTAATTCAAAAGAAAATAGACGTTTCGCCATTAATCAAAGATAAAAGCGTGAAGCCTAAAATGGCGGTGGTCACCAATAGTACTTATGATGGTTTAATTTATGATGTGGTTTATATTAAAAATAAATTGCAAGATGTGGTAAGTAATCTGCATTTTGATGAAGCTTGGTACTCCTATGCTAACTTTCATGAGTTGTATAAAGATCGTTATGCTATGTGTGAGACGCACACTGCGCAGCATCCGGCAGTATATTCTTCGCAGTCAACACATAAATTACTGGCCGCATTTTCGCAAGCGTCAATGGTGCACGTAAAAAGCGGTAGTAAAATAATCAATCCAGATCGTTTTAATGAAGCGTTTATGATGCACACTTCAACCTCGCCTCAATATAGTATTATTGCATCGCTCGATGTAGCAACAAAAATGATGGAGGGTGAGAGTGGTCGCGCTTTGGTGCAGGAATCTATCGATGAAGCTGTGGCGTTCCGTAATAAAATTCGACAGCTGAATAAGGAAAGCGATTGGTTTTTTGATGTTTGGCAATCAGATAAAGTAAGTAAACTCTCCGCGGAGAAATCCTATGAGAGTAAGCATTGGGTGTTAGATCCAAAAGATAAATGGCATGGTTATCAGCATTTAATTAAAAATTATATGATGTTGGATCCGATTAAGGTGTCTATTTTAACTCCTGGCATAAAGGCTAATGGCAGCATGAATGATTGGGGTATTCCTGCGCCAATTTTGGCAAAGTTTTTAATTGATCATGATATTGTTGATGAAAAAACTGGCTTCTATGTGTTTTTATTATTGTTTTCAATTGGCACAACATACAGTAAGTCTGGAACGCTCTTGGCAACACTGGCGAAATTTAAGTATCACTATGATGGTGATGCTGGTTTGGATGAGATGTTACCTGATTTGGTAAAAGAGTTTCCTGAGCGTTATGGAGATATGACTGCGCAGCAGTTAGCGCAGGAGATGCATAATTTCTTAAAGGCTAAAGATATTACCGATATCACGAGAACCATGTTCGATGTTCTGCCTGAGCAGGTAATGACACCGGCAGCAGCTTATGTTGAGTTAGTTGAGGATCGTGTTGAAACGGTGACGCTGAAAAGTATTAAAAATCGTATTGCGGCAGTAATGGTTGTTCCGTATCCGCCAGGCATACCTGTAATAATGCCGGGTGAGCGTTTTAGTGAAAACAGTAAAATTATTATTGAGTATTTAGAGGTGTTGCAAGAGTTTGATAATAGTTTTCCAGGATTTGAAACAGAGACACATGGTGTTGAAGTACGCGAGGAAGAAGGCAAAAAAGTTTACTATATAGATGTAATAAAATAACCGTAGAGACGCGATTTATCGCGTCTCCATAATTCAATGTGTTTCATTGTTGATACACTTTCACAGTGTTCTTGCTGAAAGCAACAGATCCTGGCCCTGTGGTGGTACTTGCATTAGCACCAGGAATCTGACAGCCAAACTGGTTTAAGTCGTAAGCGTTGTCAATGAGTAAGGATTGGTTCCGTTGGTAGAAAGGTATTGCGGCGGAGTTGTAATATTCTAAAACTATATAATGTGTTTGTTGACGAATTTGTTGGGCAGTAGAGACCGTGCCAAATTCATATTCGTGGTTGCCTGGCTGTCTAATACCAATGCTTTGATAAGAAGATGGATCTATAAATATCGGCGCATTCATGGTTTCGCCTGGGTTTAGCGAAGTCGTTTGATTGCCGTCTTTATCTTTGTAGATAGCGGCAATTCTGGGCGCGGCTTCCTGGTGACAGGTTAGATTGGTAACGGCAGGGTAGGTTGTGTCGCTAACGCAGAAGCATTTGTTGGTGTAGTTTACTACAGGGACAGTGAGTGAAAACGCCGGTAACGCAAAAAATAACAAACATATTAATGCAAAATTTTTCATGATTATCGCCTTTTCGATTGATTGTAATATGCAATTATACGCTCTGAAAATTGGCAAAAATACCGTATTGAATACTGAGAGAGGGTAAAAAGTGTTATTTAAATATATTCTATTTTGGTGATCTCGTACTCGATTACGCCGCTTGGGGTTGTAACCGCAGCAATGTCGTCTATCTGTTTGCCAATTAGGGCGCGTGCAATTGGAGAGTTAATAGAAATCTTACCAATGTTAAGATCAGCCTCTTCTTCGCCAACGATTTGATAGCGGATCTCTTCATCATTGCTGGTATTGATTAAGTGAGCCGTGGCACCAAAGACGATGATGTCTTTATTGGTGATTTTCGAGATATCAATGACTTGCGCAATAGAGAGCTTGTCTTCAATATCGCGAACGCGGGCTTCGGCTAAGCCTTGCTGCTCGCGGGCAGCATGATATTCGGCATTTTCCTTCAGGTCGCCTAGTTCACGCGCTTCAGCGATAGCTTTACTGATTTTAAGACGCTGTTTTTTTAACTCACCTAGTTCCATGCGTAGTGCTTCGGCGCCTTGAATAGTCATTGGTATTGTTTGCATGCTAGTTTTCCTTTTTGATCCTGTGAGTATATTAAAGGTGTTGTTGGTAAATGTCATCATTCCTTGGTCTAATGGCAGAATATCAATAAGTTACACCCTTAAGTTAAAATATCTTGCAGAAGTTGCTCGTAACTAGGTATAATTCCTAGGTTAGTTTTTATAGGACAGGAAGTCCTACCCATCTTTGGCCTAAAAAGGATTTGTGGGATCTTCCTATTTTTTTCAATTAAGCAAAAGGAGTTTTGCAATGGCTATTAAAATAGGTTCTCGTTGTTCAGACGTAATTGATGGAACTTCCGGTTCTGATCTTATTATTGCTCGTAAAGGTTCTGATACCGTTTATGGTGGTGATGGAGATGATTGGATTTTTGGGGGTAAAGGTAGCGATACTCTTTATGGTGGTGATGGTGATGACTGGCTGTTTGGTGGTCAGGGCTCTGATGAGTTGTATGGTGAAGCTGGTGATGATTGGTTATTTGGTGGACAGGGTCAGGATGTCTTAGTTGGTGGTACCGGCGATGATGTCATGGCGGGTGGTCAGGGTGACGATATCATTGATATGGGAACTGGAGCTGATGTTGGTTTAGGTGGTCGTGGTGATGATGCTTTTCATTACTCGGTTACTAATAATGCGGGTTCAGATGCGACTGACCACGTTGATGGTGGTCGTGGTTCTGATACTTTAGTTTTACATATGACGCAAGGTGAAGAAACGCTTTATCGCGGTGCGATTGAAGAGGCTTTATCGACTCATCGACCTTGGGAGACTTTTGATTTCAGTGAGGTAACAGATGGCGCGATCAATCTCAAAATGCGTAGTATTGAAAATATTGTTATTGAGGTTGAAGGTAATGATGCTCCTGTTGCAGGCGATGATAATTTTAGCGTTTTAGAAGATAACCATTTAGTGATTAATCCTGCGGATTTGATTGTTAATGACAGTGATCCTGATGGTAGTCTGGATGCAAGCAAGGTAGTGGTTATGACTGCTGCAAGTCATGGTACAATCGCTGTTGGCGCTGATGGTGTAATTACTTATGTTGCAGATCCTGATTATAATGGCGCTGATAGTTTCACCTATACGGTTGAGGATGAGGTAGGAGCAACCTCAAATATTGCAACTGTGAACATCAATGTTGTTGCTGTGAATGATGCGCCAGAAGCTATTAGCTTGAGCAATGCAGCAATTACTGAAAATGCAGCAGGAGTTGTAGTCGGAGCATTGAGTGTTGCAGATCCAGATGCTGGTGATACGCATACATTCATAGTTAACGATAGTCGCTTTGAAGTAGTGGATGGCAATCTACAGCTCAAAGAGGGTGTTAGCTTAGATCACGAGCAAAGTCCAACAGTTGCGGTAGAAGTAACTGCGACGGATGCAGGTGGCTTGAGTGTTTCACAAGTGTTTACTGTTGAAGTAACAAATGTGAATGAAGCACCAGAAGTAATCAGTCTAGATGGCAATGTAATCAGCGAAAATGCAGCGGGAGCTGTAGTCGGAGCATTGAGTGTTGCAGATCCAGATGCTGGTGATACGCATACATTCACAGTTAACGATAGTCGCTTTGAAGTAGTGGATGGCAATCTACAACTCAAAGAGGGTGTTAGCTTAGATCACGAGCAAAGTCCAACAGTTGCGGTAGAAGTAACTGCGATAGATGCAGGTGGCTTGAGTGTTTCACAGACATTTAATATCGAAGTAACCGATGTGAACGATACGCCGATCTCGGTTGTGATTGACGATGCATCAGCTGCTGAAGGCGACCCAGTTGTCTTTACGGTAACGTTGTCAGAAGCGCCAGCAGAGGGTGAGACGGTAATTATTAATTATAACACCGTTGCGCTTACTGCTACTGAAGGTAGTGGTGAAGTGATAGTTGACCCTGGTGATGATGAGGGCATTATTGTTGACCCTGGTGATGATGATGAGGGCATTATTGTTGATCCTGGTGATGACTCTATTATTGTTGATCCTGGTCTTGATTCTGGCGATTATGTTACTACAGCAGGGACCTTGACCTTTACTCATGATGGCTCGTTGATACAGACTATTTCTGTCATAACAAACTCTGATGATGATGTGGCAGAAAGTAGTGAGACTTTTGAGGTTCACATATCAAGTTCAAGTGCGAATGTCGTTGTTGTTGACGGTGTTGGTCTTGGAACGATCACTAATGTTAGTGGGATAGAGGACGATCTAACTGATCCGGGAACTGGTGATGATGAGGGCATTATTGTTGACCCTGGTGATGGTTCTATGGGCACAATTGACCCAAGTGAGGGTTTAATTGATGACGGTTCCGGTGATCCAACAGATATAACTGGCATTTAAATGGTTAAGGAGCCTCGGTTTTCGGGGCTCCTTTGTTTATTGCTAATACATATCGTAGTTATTAGTATGTTAGTGATTAAATTAAAGCAGGGGAAAAGAGTGATGCAGAAAATATTGATTAGTTTTTTAAATATTTTGTGCATTATTTTTTTTGTAAGCCCTATTGTTTATGCAAGAAATACTCGTTCTGCGAGTGAGCTGCAGCCATTACATTTTGTTGTTGCTACCGCTTTAAGTCAAAATCCGGATGTTTTAAAAAGCATTGTGCAGACAGCCGCAAGCCAGGCAGCGATTCGAGCTGCGCAAGGTGGTTTTTTTCCAAAAGTTGATATAGATATTGCTGGTGGTGCTGAAGAAACAGAAAATAATAGCACAAGCAATACTGATGCAACATTAGCGCGTAAAGAGAGTGGTATTGTGATTACACAGCCAGTCTTTTCTGGTTTTACTACTTATAATTTAGTGCATCAGCGTCGCTATGAGGCAAAGTCGGCATTTTTCAATCAAGCGTTTACTAAAGAAGAAATTTCTTTTCAGTCAGCGCGGGTATATTTGGATCTTTTACGTTTGAAGTATCTGCGAGCTTTGACTACTTTTAATATTTTAGTGCATCGGAAATATTTAAATAAAGTCCGGTGTAAGTATCGTGGAGGTGCGGGCCGTAAAACATCAGTTGATTTGGCCTTAGGGCGGTTGGAGCAAAGGCGTATAACGTTACAAACTGTTGTTGGTGCGCAGCGAAATGCAGTTACTAATTTTGCGCAAGTTGTAGGCATGATGCCGCAGCGGTTAACCTTACCAAAAGCACCGCCAGTTCCGAAAACATTATTGCGGGCCAAGAATGTTGCTTTAGCTATTAATCCGCGGTTAATGGTTTCGCGAGAGAATTTAAATGCAGCCGATTCATCGGTTGCGGTTGCAAAAGGTAAGTTGTTGCCGACAGTGAACGTGCAATTTATTGCCAATAATAACCGTAATATTGGTGGGATAAATGGGTCGGCTAAAAATGCTCGGGCCATGGCGGTTTTAAGCTATAATATTTTTAATGGTGCGACAGATAAAGCAAATATTGATCGGGCGCGCGAACTGCGTATGGCGGCAATGTATACCCGTAATAGTGTGCGATTAAAGGTTATAGAGAGTGTTACGCAGGCTTGGGATAAGTTGCGTACGGATCGTATAAGTTTAGTTATTTTAAAAAGACGTGCTGATGCAACACGGCATGTTCTATATGGTTATCGTAAGCAGTTTAAAATTGGTAAGCGCTCATTGTTAAATCTCTTGGATATGGAAAATGAGTTGTTTAATGTGCGCGCAGCTATTATTAATTCACGGTTTGCGATTCGGACAGATAAATATAATTTGTTGGCTTCTATGGGGAGTTTGGTTCACTATTTTGCATATAAGGGATAGGTATGACTATTAATGTAGATTTATCGAAATTACAGAAGACAGCGATTTCTGCAAATAGAAAAGAAGGGTTTTCTGATCCGCTGCTGGATTGTTTGGTTATCTTAACGCATCTTAACGAAAAGCCGTTTTCGGCGAGATCGTTGACGGCTGGTTTGCCACTGGTACAGAATCGTCTAACGCCCCAGTTGTTTTTGCGTGCAGCACGGCGTGCGGGATTCTCATCGCGTATTGTCAAACGGCCGTTGGAGAAAATATCGCAATTAATTTTGCCCGCGGTTTTGTTATTAAAAAATAGTCGTGTTTGTATTTTACATAAAATTATTAATACTGAAACGGTAGAGGTTGTTTTTCCTGAGACAGGCGGTGGTGTTGCGCAAGTTAGGGTTGCTGAATTGGAGGCTGATTATTCCGGTTTCGCGATTTTCATGAAGCCGGTTTTAAAGTTTGAGAGGCGTGCTGACCAGTTTAATGTAGCAGATAAACAGTCTTGGTTTTGGGGAACGTTGTGGAATTATCGTAAAATTTACGGTCATGTTATCTTGGCAGCCTTGTTAATTAATTTATTTGCGTTAGCAACACCACTGTTTATTATGAATGTTTATGATCGTGTGGTGCCCAATTTTGCGGTAGAAACTCTATGGGTTTTGGCTATTGGCGTTGCAATTGTTATTGGTTTCGATCTTTTGTTGCGCACTTTACGTGGATACTTGATTGATGTTGCGGGCAAGAAAGCGGATACAGTTTTAGCAAGCACACTTTTCCAACAAGCTATGAGTGTCGAAATGAGCGCTAAACCTGCCTCATCTGGCGCATTTGCAAGTAATATTCGCGAATTTGAGGTGTTACGTGATTTTTTTGCTTCAGCATCTGTTACCACATTAGTTGATCTGCCTTTCATATTCTTGTTTATTGGGATTATTTGGGCAATTGGAGGTGTGATTGCACTAATTCCATTGCTGGCTATACCGATAGTTTTTTGTTGCGCATATTTTCTGGAAATTCCTATTAGGCGTGCTGTAGAAAAGGCGGTGTTTGGTGCAACACAAAAGCATGCGATATTGGTCGAGGCGATTAATAGTTTAGAAACAATTAAAAGTGCTGGTGCAGAAGGGACAATGCAGCGCAAGTGGGAGCAATATGTTGGTGAAACTGCGCATGCAGGCTTAAAATCCCGTTTCTTTTCTACTTTGGCGATTAATTTAACAGCATTTATTTCGCATTTGATTACAATTGCTATTGTGGTCACAGGTGTTTATTTGATTGCTAATAATAGCTTAACTGTTGGTGGTTTAATTGCATGTGTGATTTTAAATGGGCGTGCAATTGCTCCACTTGCGCAGGTGGCGGCATTAATTACTCGCTATAACCAGTCACGTATTGCGCTAAAAGGGTTAAACCGAGTAATGGCGTTGCCGACGGAGCGCTCGGTTGAAAAAAAGTTTCTACACAAGCCTACTTTTGTAAAAAGCATCGATTTCCATGATGTTAGTTTTCAGTATCCTGGTCAGGAAGGATTGGCGTTGAATAATATTAGCTTATCGATTAAGGCTGGTGAGCGCGTTGCGATTTTAGGCAATATGGGTTCTGGTAAAAGTACTTTGCAGAAATTAATGTTAAATTTATATGCGCCAACTGCCGGAGCTGTTTTTGTTGATGGTATCGATGTGGCGCAAATTGATCCGGCAGATTTGCGGCGCAATATCGGTTATGTGTCGCAGGATTATTCGATGCTTTATGGGACAGTGCATGAGAATATCGCACTAAGTATGCCGTGGGCTAATGACCAAATGGTAGTGCGGGCAGCACAGGTAGCGGGTGTAGATAAATTCGTGCGTCAACACCCTGCTGG